>NZ_JAMYOZ010000014.1:0-138670 GCF_040320095.1 Mesorhizobium sp. M0800 | reverse complement strand
GGCGCCACATCGGCCACCTCGTTGAAACGATCGAGGCAACCGAATGCAACAACTACTTCGCAAACGCCGGCTACGCTTCCATCAAAACGTGAAAGGCTCTAGTCTAGGCCTCCCCAGCAGTATTAGTTCACAAAGCAGGTCGGCACCCCTGCGATCCGCTGGATCCGGTCAGCGTGTGCTTCGGGTTCGGGGTGCAAGATCAGGCGGTGCCATTTGCACGGATGGCGGCGAACCAACCACCACGGCAGGGGCGCCAGATTGCTCACCACGTTGGCTCTCTTCTTCGCGGCTCATACTTTGGTGAGCAGCTTGCATCTCCGGAACGGTGAAAACCGGCACCTCGCCCTTGAAACCCTGGAGTTCAAAGGCGCCCGCCTGGACGACCGGCATCGGCGCTCCTGCCGCAAAGCCGGGACCAAGCACCAGGGGGATGCCCAGCTTCTTGGTCGTCGACTCGAGCCGAGCCGTGCGGTTCACCGGAGAGCCGATCGCGGTGTAATCGAAACGCCGTTCGGAGCCGAAATTGCCTACCGAGCAAATGCCCGTCTCGATGGCGACGCCGATTGCGATGGAGGGGTGGCCGTCCGCGCTGAAGGCGGCGTCTTCACGCTTCACCCGTTCGATCAGGGCAAGCCCCGCGTCGAGCGCGCGCTCGCGATGGTCCGGCTGATCAAGCGGCGCGTTCCAGAAGGCGAGCACCGCATCGCCCATGAACTTGTCGATGGTGCCGTCGCGCTTGAGGATCTCATCGGTCGCAATGCCGAGGAAGTGGTTGACCACCTTGGCGATTTCCTGGGTATCGAGCTGTTCGCTCATTGTCGTGAAGCCGCGTATGTCGCTGAGCAGAATTGTGATCTCGCGCTTCTCGCCGGACAGGATTGCCTCGGTGTCCGAGCTTGCGAGGCGCTGCACCACGGAGGGCGACAGATATTGGGAGAACTGTCGTGCCAGGGTGGACCGGCGCTGCTCGCTGCGCCTGTAGAGGACATAGCCTTCGAAGCCGGCTACCAGGATCGTCGCCAGCGCCGGCTGCAGCGGGTCATAGAGTTTACCCTGCATGCTGTATTCGAGAGCGCCGAACACGAAAGGCGTGACGGCCAGCAGTGCCAGAGCCAGGGCACCAAGCACGACACGCCCGGCGAGCACTCCGGAAAGCCCGATGAAAACGACGGCACCGAGGACAAACCAGAGCCGCTCAAGCGTACGTGCGTGCGTTGGCTCTGCCAGGTAGCGCCCGGCAAGCATCTGGCCGATCGCATCGGCGTGGATGTCCGCGCCTGGTCGCGCTGGACGCGTCGGGGTGGGCAGGTACTGCGTCAGTCCCACGGCCGACAGATCGACAATGGCGATGGCGTCCCGCAGCCGCGGATCGCCATGGCCCGAAAGGATAGTGCTGGCGGACAGGCGGGGCGTATCGGTGTTGGTTTCCCAGAGGCGGATGCTCCCCTCCGGCTCGAGCGGCACAATGGCGCCGGCCATCCTGAGTGCGTCGAACCCGGCTGCATTCATCCGGGCTATGTAACCGTCCTGTCCGGCGTAAAGGCGCAGGAGCTCGAGTGCGAAGGACGGCCACAGCTGCACGCCTTGAGCGGTGTTGCGAAGCCACAGCAGCGGCACATGGCGCAGTACGCCGTCGGGATCGGGCAAGGTGCGAATCACGCCGAGGCCCGCGGCGGCGTTCGAGAATTCGGCGAGCGAGCCGGTCAGGCCGGTGAAGCCGGGAAGTGTGTCAGGTACTTGCCCGACGATCGACCAGCCGGCTTTGGGTTCTGCTTCTGAAACCGTCGCCTCATCGCCCAGGCTGACGGCGAGCGCCGTTCGATTTTTGGCCAGCGCCGCTGCCAGGCGCTTGTCTCCGGCGATGCCCTCAGGCGAGGTGTCGGCCTCGGGGAGTACCAGCGCAAGCCCGACCACCGCCGCGCCGGATTCGGTGATGCCATCGACCAGATCGGCCAAGAGCCCACGGTTCCAGGGCCATCGCCCATGTGCCTTGAGGCTGGCGTCGTCTATCGAGACGATCACGACAGGATTGCTCGTCGCCTGGCGTGGGGCGAGAAACTGGTAGAAGTCGTACGTCCGCTCACGCAGGCGCGACAACGGCCCGTCAAAAGCCAAATGGCAAGCGAGCAGCAGGAGCACGACCACAAGGCCGGATATTTTGCGCCTGCCAGCTTGCCGCCAATCAGCCCAGCGCCAACCGACCAAGAGGCTCATGTCGTGCGGCCAGGCCTAATTACAGTAGTAGCAGCAACCCTCACCCTCACACTCGCCCTTATCCACGCCCCCGCCCACAGGTGGCGTTAGGCTGTCGGGAAACTCCATGACCACTCCTGGCAATGCGCCGTCCGTGGACTCGCAGACTTTGAGCGAGCCGCCGAGTGCCGACGCACAAATCGCGCTTACATCCAATCCAGGACCCGGTGCGCCTGGCAGGCCGGTGCCGGCTATCCGGTCGATGCTGTCCAATATCGGGAAGGTGTCGATTCCGCCGTAGCCGGTCAGCAGCTTGCCATCTTCCGATGTGCAGGCGTAGCCCGGGTTTGTGATGACCAGCCGTTTGCCATTGATCGTGCAGGTCATGCGGCCGGCGCGCAGTATGCCGACGGTCTGGCCGGCTGCCACCAGCACTTCGATGATGCCGCCTCTCGCCCCGAGCACCATGTGCGGCGTCGCAACCTGCATGACCCCCCCTTTCGAAACCTGGCCGCCATAAAAACGGGCCAGGCCGCTGTTCATCCCGATGTCGATCTTTCCCGATCCGGAGCCCGGATTGTAGACGAATTCATCGATCGTCAGGCTGGTGTTCGGACCAATTTTGGCGCTCGATTCATCCCGGAACACCAGCATTCCAAGACCGGTGGGATTGCTGCGCAGCTGGTCGCCGAGTTCGACGCCGGCACCAACGTTCATTGTCCCGCCGTTGTTGCGGACGATGTTGGTCTGATAGGCCGTCATCGACCCGACCGTCTCAGCGGCGGATGGTGCCGCGAAGGCAAGGCAGGCGATAAAAATGGCGATCTGACGGTACGGGGTCCTCATCGCGGCCTCTTTCAATTGAGCGTCAACGTATAGCTCATGAGCATTTCGAACGATTTTCGGTCGCGGTTGGCGATGTCGAAGTTGGTTTCGCGATAGGCGAGATCGACGCTGATCTTCTGCGCCTCCGTCAGCTGAAAATCGCTTTCCGAGGCAATGCGCCAGAAGTCGCTCTTGATATTTGTGTCGATGCCGACAGACAGATCGGGAGTGTCGCTGTGGCCGGCCGAGAAGGCGATCTGGTGCGACCATGCGAAAAGATCCGGTACGTTCATCAACAGGCCGCCATAGCGGACCTCGCCCGTGTAGCTGCGGCCGATTTCGCCAGATCCGGAGGCGAAGTCATTCGAGCCGACCAGGCGCAGTCCGAGCGCCTGGCCATTGCGGAAGCGGTAGCTGCCGCCCGCCTCATAGAAAACCCTGCTATCGGCGAAAATGCCTTGCGAGGCGCTTAGATCGATATAGCCGCCGCCTGCGAAAAGCGTCGTTTCGACCGTCGGGCGCACAAGAAAGCGCCCACTGACGCCGACGCCGGTCTCGTGGATATCGCTGTCGAAACGATCTGTAACTGTGAACGCCGAAAGCAGCAGGCGCAGCGAATCGATCCCACTGTTGGGCAAGCCCTTGTCCCAGGTGATCGCGGCGTTGCCGTGGATGAAGGTCTCCTTGCTACCTGGAACCGACAGGTCTTCCGTGAAAAAACGCTCTGTCGCCGTCAACGACCCTGAAAGAACGAGAGCGTCGGCGCTTGGCGTGCCGAGGTCCCACCGGACAAAGCCTTCCGCCCGCCCATAGGGCGAGACGAAGCTCTCGTCGTCCTGCGCCCCGCCGGGCTCAAAATCGGTAAATGCGCTGAACACGCCGCCGGTCAGGGCGAGTTCCCAGGTGACGCCACGCAACGCGCGCTCGATGCGGGCGAGCAGGCGAACAGCCTCCTGCTGCTCACTTGCGGTCAGGCCGCCGACTTCGATGCCGTATTGCACCTGCCGCCGGGCCAATTCATAGGAGCCGACATGATAGTACAATCGGCTGGCCGCCAGTCGGGCGCGCGCATCGCGGGGATATTTGATCAGATACTGCTCGATTGAGGAGATCGCCTGATCGTATTGTCCCGCGTTGACGGCAACTGTGACGAACTGGGCGAGCGTTCCGTTGTCGGCCGGACTGGCGATGCGGGCCGAAAACGCATCGTCATATGCCGTAAAAAGACCTTGTGCGCCGGCCGGCAATACGCCGGTACAAAGCAGCGCCGCGGCGCAGCCGAAGATCGTTCGAAACGAAGATTGCATGCCGAGAACCCACCCCAAACCCGACTAGTGCGAAGGACTTAGCACGACCACAAGAAAAAGGCGACTGAACGGTCGCCAGACCATGCGAGTCTCAGCAGCTGTTGCAGCTGCGCAACAAACTATCGCGTTTATTCCTATTTCGGCTGCGCTGGTTGTCAAAACATCTTCTCAGCGTTGCTATACATAATTGAAGTATTCGGCACCAGTGTCAACTAACTCAAATCATCATCAGTGGCGGATCGCACAGCCGACAAGATTAATATTGTTTGCGCGATTCTGCGCGTATCTGGTCACCGAATGAGCAATCAAGGTCACCCACGGCTCATCCAAAGGTCTTCCGTGGCACTGCGCAAGCGATCGGAGAGCTGCCGCGAGGTGCTTCTGACGACGCGCGCGCGATGCGGCACGGCTCTTGCTATTTCGTTGAACGCGACGAGGTCAGCTTATCGCCCCCGACTCCCAGGGACGCGTCACCGGACGCGTCTTGCTACAGCACGAGCATGGTGGCCAGCCCCAGCATCAGGCCCATGCCTACAATATCGGTCACGGTGGTGAGAAAGATCGCCGAAGCGACCGCCGGATCGGCGCCGACTCGCCGCAGGCCCAACGGGATCAGCACGCCGGAGATTCCGGACATGAGGCACGATCCGGACATGGCGAGCAGGATCACAAGTGCCAGCATGGGCGCCTGGGCCGCCGACTCCGGTTGCCGCGAGGCGTAGAACCACATCGCCGCAGCTGCAACAAGGCCGACGAGCACGCCGTTGGCGATCCCGAGCGCGCCCTCCCGCATCACCAGGTGCAGCTTCGGTCGTTTGTCCACATCCCCCAGGGCAAGGCCACGCAGCGTCATCGCCAGTGCCTGGCAGCCGGTGTTTCCGCTCTGCCCGGCCAAGACCGGGAGGAACGCTGCCAAGGCGACGATCTTCTCGATCGTGCCTGTGAATGAACTGACCACGAAAGCGGCCATGAAGGCCGTCAGCAGGTTCAGCTGCAGCCACGGATGACGCTTCAAAAAGGCTGAAAACAGCGGCGTAAAAGAACGCTCCTCCTTCTGGACACCTACCATCTGGCCAGACTGGGCGGAAATCTCGATGATTTGCTGCTCGAACAAGCGCCAGCCGCGAACCTGCCCGAGCAGCCGGTTCTCCGCGTCCACCACAGGATAGACAGGGTAGTGACGGCGTACCGCCGCCTTGCATGCATCGCTCAAAGACAGACCGACGTTAAGGGCGAACGGCTTTGGCAGCATGATCTGATCCACCATCGCGTCCGCTTCGCTCAGCATCAGATCGCGCAGGACCACCAGGCCAACCAATTTATCGCCCATGTCCGTAACGTAGAGGTAAGTGAGCTCGGTCGGCACCTGGGCACTTCTGACAGCTTCCACTGCGGCGGCAACCGTCGTTCCGACAGGAACACTGGCGGGAATCGGGTCCATCAGCTCGACGAGCGAGTCGGGGACCGCGAAATCCTTGCCACCGCCATGAGACCTGATGGGCCGCATATGCGGTGGCAAATGCTCGGCCACCTTACGGGCGTGCCCGTCCGGCAACAGCTTTAGTGTGTCGCGGATGAACTCGGGAGATTCTCGGGCCAGCAATTCAGCCGCGTCATCAGGTGCTCGAGCACGCAGCGTGCGTAACAGCTTCTGAACGTCGTTCTCTTCCTTCATCTGCCGCCGCCCCCAAATTGCTAGTGTCTTGCCTCTGACAGTATGACACGGATCGGATCGGTCTGTCTGGCGCGCAGTGGCCCAAGCGCCTCGATCCCGAAATCTTCGCCTCTCGGGCCCGAGTGGACCGAACCCAGACAGATCTGCGTCATTGCGTGGGTGCATACAGGCGGGCTGTAACGTCAGAGTGTCGCCGAGAATTTGGCGTGTTGCGAACTTCACCGGTCTTTTGGGCTTTGCGAGCACGCCGCACCAATGAAACTTAAACCTGGAAATTCTGCAGAGGCAGGATCTCCGGCGTTCGAATTGATTGCCTCATCCGGCGCATCTTGCCAGTTTCACCAGCTATTGACGCCACGGCCGGTTAAGATCTGCGACTGCTTGCACGGAAGGATGTGGAGCACGAGCTCCTTCGAAAACGATTTCATGACGGTCTTGCACCAAGGCAAAAACTTCGGCAAGTTCGTTGCGTCTTGGGAGAGGGCAACAACAATAAAATTATCTTGCGTAGGCATGATGCCTGTCGCGGCAATGGTGATTTGCGCAAACTCGTTCGTTCCAACCGCCGCCCGCGCTAACTCGGTTGCCTTCGATTATGGATATCAGATGGCGGCTTATTTGTTTTGCTCTCAATCGATCTATAACGACAGACGTTTTGGCGACTTTCTTGTTGAGGATGGGAAGTATGACAAAACGAAAGAGTACAATCGTGGCGTTGCCGCTCTGAAAGCCGCGCTCAGACGCTCAGAGGCCCCCACCCTAGGAAAGTGTGCTTCGATGCCGCCCGCGCCAGCGGTTGGTGGACCGACCGCTGACGGCTTTCGAACTCGGTCTTTAGTTGGTTGCTTATCGGGTTCGGCTCACCGCCAATCGGCAGGCCGTCGAAGCCGTGCAACCATGCCTCGGCACGCTCGCTGTCGCGGCGCTGGCAGTCCGGCTCCACGACTGACATCCAGGGACGGATCTCGAAAGCCGGCGACTCGGATGTGCGGCGTGCGCTCTGCGAGGCGGTATCGGGTCTGGTGATCCGCTTCAAGGGCAGGGACAAGGTCAAGAGCTGGGTGAGGCGACCGCCAAACGCTCCTGCCACCGCAGAGCCAGCGTCGCGGTGGTCCCGCAAGCTGGCGGTGATCATCATCGCCTTTGAGAATCTCTTCGCCATGGAACCGGGTCAGTGCCGGCAGACCCCGGCCGAGGTGGCGCAGACGGTTAAGGCGGTCGGCCATCCGAACTTGGTGGCGCTTATCGATTTCAGTCACGCCTATATTGAATCCACCCATCGCGGCCTGAACTTCTACGGGCAATAGCGCCGGTGGCGGGGCACCTGCATGTCCATGACTCCTTCGGGCGCCCGCAGGGCTTCCACAGAACCTACCTCCCGCAGGAGGATGCAGCGCTGGGTATAGGCGACCTGCACATGCCTCGGCTGGGGCGATATCGAATAGGTTGACATCTTCAGTGAGCTGGCCTTCTTGCTCGGGACCGTCCTCATCATGGAAATCGGGCCCCGCTATCCCAACGAGCAACCCGATTGCCTGGCCCGGGCAAAAAAATCTCGTAACGTTGAACGATCGCGCTGAGCGCGGAGCGGCGGAGTAAAAACGGAGAATCCGCGGCTGTTGTGCTGCCAATGTCGGCCAGAGCTGCCGAACTCGTTGGCAGCGAGCCGTTCCGCATTGGCAAGGTCGACCGTAACGAGTTTTGTCGGTCTGTTTCGATGAGATTGTAAGAAGAGTTCGCCTGCCGGTCCACGATACGACGGCCAGCATTAGTTGGCTTGTCCCTGGTGGTCGAGCGCGGGCAGGGGCTGGAAACATACAAGTCATCCACCCGTTCGCCAGCCGGGCCATAGGCCGATTTCTGCTCCATGTGATCGCATGCGTGCTCGCCAACCCGGTACCTTGGCGGCGTCCGCCAGCTCCCTTCTGTCTATTCCCTTTCCTTCGCACTTATCTTGATTCCGCGCCGTTCCGCGTACTCGATCAATGCGAGTTCTATCACCGAGGTGATAGAACGCCGCTCTGCGTCTGCAAGCTGTTGCGCCAAGGCCAACACCGGCGGATCAAGGCGGGTGGTGAACGGCTTTTTTGTCATTTTCGCTCTGCGGCTTGATATTCAGTTTCAAAAGGCGTATAGATATGCACGTGCATCGCACTTGCATCGCACGTGCGGCGGCTGGCCAGAGTGCGCCAACACTCCAGTCAGCCTGACCACAACCCAAGCTGATTGGAGCTCGGATCATGGCTGATTCCGACAATACCACGACTCTGCCTTACGTCACCCGCAGGCGAGTACTTGAGGGAACAGTCGTGGCCACCACCGCGTGGACGCTCCAAGGCAACGCGCCCGCAAGCGGCGCCGGAAGCACGAATGTGCGTTCTGATGCTGCACTGGCGCTTTGGCGGGAATGGGAGAGAGTCCACAAACAGACCGAGCGGCTTTGTCGCAGGCAGCAGCGCCTGGAGACAAGGCTTGTCGAGAGCGTCGGCTTTCCTTGTGTGACCGTCCGCCTGACCGAGGGTGAGCAGGTGACGGTCCATTCGATCGAGATGCTCAATGAAGTGCTCGGCAAAGCGCCGGATATGGCGGCTCTCCGCGAAAAGGCCGAAGCTGATTTCGCGGCGCATCAGGCACGCTGGGATGCGGCTGCGGAGCAAACCGGCTACACCGCCGCCTTCAGGGCCGAGCGCGAGGCTTGCGAGAAAATGCAAGATCTGCTGCAAGCTTTCTCAACCACCCCCGCTACGACTCTGGCCGGTGTGGCGGGCAAGCTCGATGCCGTGTTGCGCGAGGGCGAAGCGTGGGAGGAATGCTCCGAGTTTCCTTGGCCGCAAATCCGCTCAGCGCTCTGCGATCTGGTGCGCATCGCCGAAGGCTTTGGTGCTGACCGGGTGCGGCGCCGAAGGATCCGTCATGACCAAACTGAAACTCTCCGTCATTCCCGATGACCGTCCGGTCAAGATCACGGTCGAACTGCCCGGCACCATTCATCGCCATCTCGTCGCCTATGCTGAATTGCTGGGCCGCGAGACCGGACAGATAGTCGCCGATTCGGCAAAGCTGATGCCGCCGATGCTGACTCGGTTTCATTACAACGGACAGAGCCTTTGCCAGAGCCAACGAACCCTGAAGCCGGGATGACTATTCGGGTCATTTGGTGGGCGGACGGCCGTCAGGACCAATACCTATCGCGCAGGAATGTGATGAAGACCGTCAGGGCAGGATTGGCATTGTCCGGACGCCAACGGGCAAAGCTGGAGATTCGGATCGGCTTGCCCCCGATCCGCAGCTTGCGGCAGACGGCGCCGTCAGGAACGCTGTTGGCGTCTCCATCGTGGATCAGAGCGACTCCAAGGCCGTTTCCGACGAGGCGCAGAAGGATGCCCGCAGTGACGTGATGTTCGACAATTGCGGGAAGCTGCACGCCATTTCCAATAGCGTCGGCGAGCAGAAATGCTTCGCCCCTGCGCACGAGCAGCGTCTCCTGGCCTAGCTCCGACCACTCGATCACGGGACGGCTTGCGAGAGGATGACTGGAAGCGAGAACGACGGCTAGGGTATCCTTCCACAATTTCAGTTCGAATGCGCCGCCAGTGGATCGGGAGGAGGAAGTGACGGTGACGTCGACTTGCGTGCCGCCCATCGCAGCCCTGGGCTCAGGATGAGAACCTTCTATCAAGCTGATGGTCACATTTGGATAACATTTCCCGAACTCAATGATTGCACCCAGCGCTCGCCCGGCGAGGATGAGTCCGTTGGAGCCGATGGAAAGCCTTTGTTGTTCATCCTTGATGCCCGTCCTGGCCAGCGTCAGAGTATTGTCCAGTTCGAGCAGCACGGAGCGAAGACGATCGAGGAAACGCTCGCCGGCCGGGGTTGGGCCAACGCCGCGGGCATGGCGATGAAATATCCTCGTTCCCATCTCGTATTCGAGATCGCGGATGCGCCGGCTGAGCGCGGTGTGATCGATCCCAGTGCGCCGTGCCGCGCGCAGAAAGCTGCCCTCCTCGGCGACTACAAGCGCATAATTGAGAGTCGCTAGTTGAATGGAGTTCCGCATCTCTGCTCGACGTCTAGGTGGCGACAAATCGCACACGTTTGAGCGCTTTTGGCCGCGGCGGGCTATCACCAAATCTCAGTATTGACTCAGATGAGGCCACCGACGCCTCTTATGAAAGAAACAACGGACGTCAGGTGGCGTGCAGCAATCTCTCGCGATCACCGGGAGCGATCCCCGAATGCGCATCGGAGTAGACGAGCTCGAATGTGTGTATGGTTTGCGCCGCCTTGACCTGAGGGGAACCTTTAAACCGAGTGGCACTCATGGTCGGCCACGGCGCCTCGCCGTCATTCATGCTGCGTCGGTACGGTGGGTCCGCTGGCAGGGGAGGGCTCGCACGAGCCGATCAGCGATGGTAGGGCGCTCGCAGCGATGATCCCGAAGGACACTCACTCGAAAGAGACCACTCCGTTTTCTCGCTCATCTAATGGAGGGGCTCGCCGGCTAGCTCCAGGGACAACACCGGCCAAAACATCTATCTCGGAAATCCGGTGCTTGAACAAAGACGGAGCGGCGGACCGGCTCGAATTGAAGGTCCGCCGTTCCGGGTCGTTCAGATCACAAGGAACGAACCTGCTGCAAGCGACAGACCTGGAGAGAGGGTGGCGAATTGTATTTGAGCTGCGCCACCGATCCCGTCGCTGTCGAAAGAGAGCGCCCCGGTTGAGCTGTTGTAGATGATATGGTCGGAGCTGTCATGCGCGGCCGTGCCAGCAAAGAAAGCATCGGATGAAAGGCCACCCAGCTTTAGGCCGGCAAAAACCGCGTCGTCGAGTTGGATCTTGTCTTGGAGCTTGTTGAAGTCGGTGATCCTGTCGATATTGCCGGCTCCAAGAGCGCTGTTGAACACGAATGCATCATTGCCCCCGTTACCGGTCAAGATGTCGGCACCGCCGCCACCGTTGATGATGTTCGCGCCGGCATTGCCTTGGATGGTCTGGGCAAAGGCGTTGCCGGTCAGGTTGATTGCAGACGTACCGGACGGATACCTCGTGGCGAGAAGCTCGACCTCCGAGCCGGCCGCAAGCGCATAGCTCACCGTGGTGGCTATGTTGTCGCGACCGCCGCCTACCGCTTCGACCACTCTGTCGCCGACATTGTCGACATAGTAGCCGTCGTTGCCCCCATAGCCGACCATCGTATCGGCACCACCGAGGCCATTGAAGACATTGCTACCGGCATTGCCCTGGATGGTCTGGGCGAACTCGTTGCCGTTGAGGTGGATCGGCGCCGTGCCGGACGAGTTGCTGGTGGCGAGAAGCTCGATGTGCGAGCCGGAGGTAAGCGCATGGCTCACAGAAGTGATCACCTTGTCGGTGCCGCCGCCTACCGCCTCGATCGTTTTGTCGCCAGCATTGTCGACATAATAGGTGTCGTTGCCGCCATAACCGATCATGGTGTCCGCGCCGCGTCCGCCGTTGATGACATTGGCACCGGCATTGCCCTGGATGGTCTGCGTGAACTCGTTGCCGCCGAGATTGATTGCGGCCGTGCCGGAGGGGTTCGTGGTCGCAAGAAGCTCGACCTGCGAGCCGGCCGAAAGGACATAGCTCACCGAGGCGAGCACCTTGTCGGAGCCGCCGCCAACGGCCTCGACCACTTTGTCGGCAGCATTGTCGACATAATAGGTGTCGTTGCCACCATAGCCGGTCATGGTGTCGGTGCCGCCGAGGCCGTTGATGACGTTCGCGCCGGCATTGCCCTGGATGGTCTGGGCGAACTCATTGCCGGTGAGGTTGATTGCCGCCGTGCCTGATGCATTGTTGGTGGCGAGAAGCTCGATCTCGGAGCCGGCCGCAAGAGCATGACTTACGGAGGCAAGTGCTTTGTCGGTACCGCCGCCCACCGCCTCAATCTCCTTATCGCGGACGTCATCGACATAATAGGTGTCATTGCCGCCATAGCCGATCATTGTGTGGCCGCCGGTCCCGTGAAACACATCGTCGCCGCTGGTGCCATACAAGGTGTCGCTTGTGTCGACGGGAGGCGGAGCGGTCCCAGTCGTTGCGAGATTGTGCTCCCGGAACACGGCCTGCAGTTCCGGGGAGCTCTCAAGCGCGGTGTCGCCTCGCTGCGAACCCCAAGCGTATGCGTAGTCGAAGGCGGGTGACGGAACCAGCTTGGCCCAGTGCTCCATCATGGTTTCCATCTGGGCGGCGGTGGGCACCACATATTTGCCACCCATGTCGGTGTTATACTCGCCACCTCCAAACGCCTGGTAGCCCGGAACGATCTGGCTCGTCGGGATGCCCGATGCCTGAGCGGCGGCGACGAATTTATCGATCATGTTGTAGTCGACCGGGCCATCCGTGCGGACGGGATAGACATCTATGCCGTAGTAATCGATACCCGTATTGGCGGGATTGTACGTGCCCCTAAAATCCGGATTCGCCGACGTCCCCAAGCTCATCATTGTGATGTAGGTCTTGGCGCCTGGAAAATGCTCATGGATCCAGTCGGATTCTGCCTTCAGATTTGCGGCAGAGGCGTAGGTACCCCATTGGCCGGTGGGATCCGGCTCGTCAACCAGGAAGAACCCAAATACGTTCGGATTGCCGAGGAAAGGAGTAACCTTGTCGATAAAGGATTGGGTTACTCCGTTGGCCTGGTCGAGGTAGACCAAGCCTTTCATGCCCTCTGGCAGCTCGTTGACCTGGTCAACATATTGCACGCTAGCCAGATTGAATCCGGCTTTTGCAATGTCCGTGCCGGATCCGCCCGACGTGTAATGGAGAGTCGCCATCCATAATCCCTCATTTTGATTCGATAGCGCCCCGCGGATGCCTGCCTACTAGAAGGTGTATATTAGCGCCAAATCACATACCTGCACGCCCTGATAGAATGGTTGATCGGTGGCAGGGTTCTCACGTTGCGGCGAAAAATATACTTAGGGATAGTCGACATTGTGCGATAAAAAGCAAAATTTAACTGCAGAGATGCCCACATTGTTTTCCGGGAGATGCTTATTGATATTTCTACTACACTCTACTTGTTGCTGACAGCATAAGATAACATGATCGCTGCCGTTTAAAAAGAAATTGAATTTTATTAAAATTAGTTTGATGATTGCGCCGGTTGCTACTAGAGAGGCGTTGGAGGCGCTGACTTATCTGAAGAAAAGCGACAAAAAATCCAATGTTTTGGATTTATAAAGTCTAAAACTATAAGATCGAACGCCAAGCCGGGGCAGAAAAACTGCTTTCTCCATAAGATGCATTTGACTGCCGGCCAATTGAGCCGACATTAAACTAAGATGCCAGCCGGATCGCGCCCTCTGCCGGAGACACCAATTTGTTGTGGACAGATACCGCAGATACCAGTCCGCGACCAAGGTGTCTGCAACTGAGATTACGACTCGGGAGATCGTCAGAATTGGAGAACTGGCTGGGGCGCCAGGATTCGAACCTGGGAATGTCGGTACCAAAAACCGATGCCTTACCACTTGGCGACGCCCCAACAGCCGGAGCCTGCCCGCTGTGCGCGCGGCCTTATAGGACGAGCCGGGAGAAAGCTCAATGCCGACTATGCGCGACCGATCCACCAGTTTTGCAATCGCCACTTTGAACGGATCTATTCACCCGATACCGCCATTTCATTGCCGGCCGGATCGACGAAATGGAACCGCCTGCCGCCGGGGAATGAAAAGATCGGCTTGACGATGGTGCCACCGGCATTTTCGACGGCGCTCAATGTTTCCTCCAGCCTTTCGGAATAGAGCACGGGCAGCGGCTTGGCCGGCGCATCTTGGCCATCCGCCTGAAAACCGCCGTCCAGCCCTTCGGCAAAGGCTGAATAGGTCGGCCCGTAATCGGTGAACGACCACGAGAAGGCCGCGCTGTAGAAAGCCTTCACCCTGTCCAGCGTTCCGCCTGTCGCCGGCATTTCCAGATAATCGAGCTTTCCGGTCATTCTCATCGTTCTCCCCGTTGTTCACGTTATGTTCTACAACAAAGCTTTCCAAAAAGCAAGTCTTTTCGGCGCCGCTTTTCATTAATCGATTGTAGAGGCCGGCCGGCTTGGTCGATGCCTTGCCTTTCGCACTGCAGCATCATATCGCTCGATTTGTCAGTATTTCCAATCTCCTGCAACCGGGGAGCAAGCATGACCAAATGGGTCTACACCTTTGGCGATGGAGCGGCAGAAGGCCGTGCCGGCGACCGCAATCTGCTCGGCGGCAAGGGCGCCAATCTTGCCGAAATGTGCAGCCTGGGCCTGCCGGTGCCACCGGGATTCACTATCACCACCGAGGTCTGCAACGCCTATTACGCCAACGGCCACGCGTATCCGGCCTCGCTGGAAGCGGATGTGGCGGTCGCCCTCGATCACATCGGTCGGCTGACCGGGCGCCGTTTCGGCGATCCGTCGAAACTGCTTTTGGTGTCGGTGCGCTCCGGTGCCCGCGCTTCCATGCCCGGCATGATGGACACCGTGCTCAATCTCGGCCTCAACGACGAGACGGTCGAAGCCTTGGCCGCCGATTCAGGCGATCCGCGCTTTGCCTATGACAGCTATCGCCGTTTCATCCAGATGTATTCCGACGTCGTCATGGGCCTCGACCATGAGGTCTTCGAGGAGATACTCGAAGACCAGAAGGGTGGGCTCGGCCATGAGCTCGACACCGAGCTGACAGCCATCGAATGGCAAGGCGTAATCGCGCTCTACAAGGCCAAGGTCGAGGAGGAGCTCGGCAAGCCGTTTCCGCAGGATCCGAACGAGCAGCTGTGGGGCGCCATCGGTGCGGTGTTTTCCAGCTGGATGAACAACCGCGCGATCACCTATCGGCGCCTGCACGACATTCCCGAAAGCTGGGGCACGGCGGTCAACGTCCAGGCCATGGTCTTCGGCAATATGGGCGACACCTCGGCCACCGGCGTCGCCTTCACCCGCAATCCGTCGACCGGCGAAAAGCAGCTCTATGGCGAGTTCCTGGTCAACGCGCAGGGCGAGGATGTCGTCGCCGGCATCCGTACGCCGCAGAACATCACCGAGGCGGCACGCATTGCCGCCGGTTCCGACAAGCCGTCGCTGCAGAAGCTGATGCCTGACGCTTTCCAGGCTTTCGTCAGTATCTCCGACCGCCTGGAAAAACATTACCGCGACATGCAGGATCTCGAATTCACCATCGAGCGCGGCAAATTGTGGATGCTGCAGACCAGGTCCGGCAAGCGCACCGCCAAGGCGGCGCTGAAGATTGCCGTCGACATGGCCAGGGATGGACTGATTTCGAAGGAGGAGGCCGTCGCCCGCATTGATCCGGCCTCGCTCGACCAGTTGCTGCATCCGACGATCGATCCAAAAGCGGCGCGCGATATCATCGGCGTCGGCCTGCCGGCATCGCCAGGTGCTGCCACCGGCGAGATCGTCTTTTCCTCGAACGACGCCGAGGAGGCCAAGACACAAGGCCGCAAGGCGATCCTGGTGCGCATCGAGACCAGCCCCGAAGACATCCATGGCATGCATGCGGCCGAAGGCATCCTGACGACGCGCGGCGGCATGACCAGCCACGCCGCTGTTGTGGCGCGCGGCATGGGTAAGCCTTGCGTTTCGGGCGCAGGCTCGCTGCGCGTCGACTACAAGGCCGGCACGCTGATGGCGATGGGATCGACGTTCCGCAAGGGCGACATCATCACCATCGACGGCGCCAACGGCCAGGTGCTGAAAGGCGCGGTACCGATGCTGCAGCCGGAACTCTCGGGCGATTTCGCCGCCATCATGGAATGGGCCGACGGCGCGCGCCGCATGAAGGTGCGCACCAATGCCGAGACGCCGCTGGATGCGCGCATGGCGCGGTCCTTCGGCGCCGAAGGCATCGGGCTTTGCCGCACCGAACACATGTTCTTCGACGGCGACCGCATCGTTGCTATGCGCGAGATGATCCTGGCCGATACGGAAAAGGATCGGCGAACGGCGCTGGCCAAGCTGTTGCCGATGCAGCGCTCGGATTTCCTCGAACTGTTCGAGATCATGGCCGGGCTGCCGGTGACGATCCGCCTGCTCGATCCGCCGCTGCACGAATTCCTGCCCAAGACCGAGGAGGAGGTGGCCGAGGTCGCCGCCGCCATGAATGTGTCGCCGGACAAGCTTCGGCGGCGCACCGAAGCGTTGCACGAGTTTAATCCGATGCTCGGCCATCGCGGCTGCCGGCTTGCCGTCTCATATCCCGAAATCGCCGAGATGCAGGCGCGCGCCATTTTCGAGGCGGCCGTCGAGGCCGGCAGGAACGCCGGCGCGCTGGTGGTCCCGGAGATCATGGTGCCTTTGGTCGGGCTGGCGAAGGAGCTCGAATTCGTCAAGGCGTGCATCGACGCCGTCGCCAAAAGCGTGATGGAAGAGACCGGCGTCAGGATCGGTTACCTGACCGGCACGATGATCGAGCTGCCGCGCGCCGCGATCCGTGCCCAAATCATCGCCGAGGCGGCCGAATTCTTCTCCTTCGGCACCAACGATCTGACCCAGACCACCTTTGGCATCTCACGCGACGATGCGGCCTCGTTCCTCGAGACCTACCGGAAAAAAGGCATCATCGAGCAGGATCCGTTCGTGTCGCTCGACATAGAGGGTGTCGGCGAGCTGGTGCGGATGGCGGCCGAAAAGGGCAGGGCGACGCGGCCCGACATCAAGCTCGGCATTTGCGGCGAGCATGGTGGCGACCCGGCCTCAATCCATTTTTGCGAGAAGGTCGGCCTCGACTATGTCTCGTGCTCGCCCTATCGGGTCCCGATTGCCAGGCTGGCCGCCGCGCAGGCGGCGGTACAGGCGGCAAAGAACGGCCGCGGATAGGAGTTGGAGTCCACCGCATCTGACCTTACCGATTTGTAACCAAATTCACGCGAACGTGCGCGTGACGGCTCCAAATCCCGACATCGTTTCTGCCCAGTTTCCGGCTCCCGAACCCGCCCCGGTGCCAGAAACAGATGTTGCAGAACCCGCCCGCGCACGTCCGCTCGATTCTCATCCTTCAGACGAAATTCATCGGCGATCTTGTCCTCGCTTCCGCGCTCGCCAGAAACCTGCGCCTCCAATATCCAAAGGCCAGGATAGTGTTCCTTTGCGAGGCGAACTTTGCCAGTTTCCTGTTGGCTCATGGCATCGCCTCGGACGTGGTGTCGTTCCGACGCGTACGGATGCGTGGCACCCCTGTGCAGCGTGGTCGCGAGCTTTACGCGATGGTGCGCGCTCTGCGCCGGTTCCGGTTTGACCTGACCATCGACCTGGCCGATTCCAAAACCTCACGCATCATCGTCAGGCTCGTCAACGCCAAGACCCGCGTCGGATATGATCCTCCCGAAAAACCGTTGCGCTGGCTGGAACGCCAGCCCGCCAACGTCCTAGCCAAGCCGTTTGGCTTTGGTGGCCAGCATTATCTCTACCGCTATCTTTCGCCGCTTGAGGCGCTTGGCGTGGAGTTGCGTGCGCCGGTCCCAACGATTGAGCCGCTGCCGCTGGAGACCGCCAGGGCATTGGCGCTTCTCGACCGGCATCATCTCCGGCGTAACGCCTTCGTAGCCGTTCATGCAGGAGCGAGCTTGCGGGGGCGGCAATGGCAGCCGGAACGTTTTGCGCTGGCGATCGACGAGATCTCGCGGCAGACCGGGTTGGACTTCCTGCTTGTCGGCGGCCCCGATGAACGGGCATCTGCCGAGCGCATCGTCGCCAAGGCCGCTTCGCCGGTCGTCAACGTGGTCGGGGCGCTGTCGCTGGCAACGCTGCTGGCGGTCCTCGGCCAGGCACGCCTGTTTCTGGGAAACGAGAGTGGCCCGATGCACATGGCCGCCGCCGCCGGAACGCCGGTTGTCGGCCTGTTCGGCCTGACCGACCCGGCCGTCTGGGGGCCTGTCGGCGTGGCCAGTGTTACGCCGCGGCCCTCCATGCCTTGCGAGTGCATAGCCAGGGACCTGTGCCGCCGACCCGATCCGAGCAAGGCTTGCTGCGTCTGGCGACTTGAGGTCAAAGCGGTGGTCGACGCGGTGCTCGCGATCCTTTCACGTAAGGTTAAGGACGTGGAGCACGCATTGTGACCTCGCGTTTGCCAAAGGTCAGGCCGGCGGTCAAATTGCCGCTGCCGACGCTTTTGCAGGGGCATCGTCCCGATTTCCGCCTTGATGGCGGTCTTGGGGTCGCCGCTTCAACTTTGATCCGGCCGACCTGGAAATAATCGATGCGCCCGTTCCAAAAGTATTTTTGCGCCATTGCGATATCGCTGTGGGCTGTTTCTCCTGGCAACGCCCAGTTGCTCGTCGCACCGACGCTGCACATCAAGGCCGAGGCGGGCGGCGGCCGCGTCGCGCTGACGCTCGATGCGTGCGGCGGAAGGACCGACACACGGATTCTCTCGGCGCTGGTGGAAAACAAGATTCCTGCCACCATTTTCGTCACCGGCATCTGGCTGAAGCACAACGCCGCCGCCGTCGAGATCATGCGGGCGCATCCCGAAATGTTTGAATTGGAAAACCATGGCGGCCGCCATGTCCCGGCGGTCGACACGCCGCAAAAGATCTACGGCATTCGCAGTGCCGGCAGCCCGCAGGCCGTGCTGGCCGAGGTCGAATCGGGTGCTGCCGCTCTTGCCGTGACCGGCGAACCGGCGCCGAAATGGTTTCGCGGCGCAACCGCCGAATACAGCCCGTCGGCAATCGCGATGATACGCAAGCTTGGTTTCAAGATCGCCGGATTCTCAATCAACGGCGATGGCGGCTCTTTGCTCGGCGCAAAAGAGACCGCCCGGCGCATTGCCGCGGCGAAGGACGGCGACGTCATCATCGCTCACATCAACCAGCCGACCCATGCGGCCGGCGAAGGCGTGGTGCAGGGACTTCTGGCGCTGAAGGCCAAGGGCCTCACCTTCGTGCGTCTCGACGATGCCGACGGCGTCGGCGATGAAGGCACTACCGACTGATCAGTCGGGCGTGGCCTCGATGGTCACCTTGTTCGGATAGAACGCGCCGTGGTCGCGGATATCGGCCATCTCGTCGAACGGCCGCTCATAGGCCCACATCGCATCCTTGCCTGCATCGCCGGCGGGCAGCACGCTCCAATAGCTGGCATCGCCCTTATAGGGGCAATGGGTCGAGTGTTCGGTCTTGCCAAGCTGTTTGAAGTCGATGTCGCCGAACGGAATGTAGAAAACCGGGGGGTAGGGCGATTCGGTCAGCACTTTGCCCTTGCTGGACGAAGCGATGACGACATCGCCAGCGCGCACCGTCACGGTGCCCTTGTAAGGCTCGACTGTGATGACCTTGCCGGGATTGCGCTGAAAGCCGGGTGACGGATTTGCGATCTGGTCCATATCGGATCTCCTTGCCTCTACCCCAAGATGTGTCTGGCAAGCCCGTTGCGCAAGACCTGCCTGCCACCAGGCGGGCGTCGCCCGCGGAGAGAAGTCTCGCCTCTTTTCCGCTTCCCCGAAAACTCAGGCGGCGGCCTGGAAAGCGTCCATCAGCCCGGCATACGCGGCGGCAATGCCGGCCACCGGATTGGTGCTTTTCGAGGTGGTCTCGACCTTCAGTGCACCACCGCTGGTCGGCAAGGTGAGCAGCAGGAACTGGCGATTGCCGCCGTCGCCGACGCAGGCGGCAGCGACGTGCTGACTTTCGCCATCGTTCTCGACGCACATCTTGAACAAGAGCGTGCCGCCGACCGCCTCGAGGGCGCCACCGACGACCTCGACGAATTCATCTTCGGAAACGGCTTTGGCGTCAGGCACCAGATCGGCCTGCGCGACGTCGGCCGCCACCAGATCGGCCAGACTTTCGGCAAGCGTATTTTCGAGGGCTTTGTCGTCGAGCTGCGCGTCCATGCGAACCTCTTTCATTCGCCAATCGCGCCCCGCCGTTAATCAACGTTAACGCCGAGCATGGCCGGATTGTGGCGAATTCGGCTTCAATTGGCTCCATGCCCCGCTCCAGCCCGATCCTGGCTGGACAATCCGCCGGTTCGTCCCACAATGGCGAAAAAATAACGGGAGGAACAAGATGCTCGGGCTGATGCAGGAATGGCCGCTGCTTTGCCATAAGCTGATCGACAATGCCGAGCGGCAGCACGGCAGCCGCGAAATCGTGTCGCGTTCGATCGAGGGGCCGATCGTGCGCAGCACATATGCCGAAATCCATGATCGTGCCCTGAGGGTCGCCGGGCGGCTCGATCGTGATGGCTTCGGGCTTGGCGACCGCATCGCAACACTGGCCTGGAACACCGCGCGCCACATCGAGGCCTGGTACGGCATCATGGGTGTCGGCGCGATCTATCACACGCTCAACCCGCGGCTCTTTCCCGAGCAGATCACCTGGATCATGAACAATGCCGGGGATAAGGCGATCTTCGTCGACCTGACCTTCCTGCCGCTGCTCGAAAAGATCGCCGGCGCGGTCAAATCGCTGAAGCGGGTTATCGTGCTGACCGACAAGGCGCATTTGCCCAAGACTGCGCTGCCCAATGTGGTTGCCTACGAAGAATGGCTTGCTGAAGCCGACGGCAACTTCGCCTGGAAGACATTCGACGAAAACACCGCCGCCGGTATGTGCTACACCTCGGGCACCACGGGCGACCCGAAAGGCGTCCTCTACAGCCATCGTTCGAACGTGCTGCACGCCATGATCGCCGCGATGCCCGACGCCATGGGCCTGTCGTCGCGCGATACCATATTGCCGGTCGTGCCGATGTTCCACGCCAATGCCTGGGGCCTTGCCCAGAGCGCGCCGATGGTCGGCGCCAAGCTGGTCATGCCCGGTTGCAAGATGGATGGCGCTTCGCTCTACGAGCTGCTCGACACCGAGCAGGTGACCTTCAGCGCCGCCGTGCCGACGGTGTGGATGATGCTCCTCCAGTATCTGGAAGAGACCGGCAAGAAACTGCCCTATCTGCAGAAAGTCGTCATCGGCGGCTCGTCCTGTCCACGCGCGCTCACGACGAAGTTCCAGGACAGTTACGATGTCCAAGTCGTCCACGCCTGGGGCATGACCGAGATGTCGCCGCTCGGCACGCTGTGCACCCTGAAGCCGGATTACGCCGGGCTGAAGGGCGAGGCCCGCCTCGGCGTCCAGCAGAAACAAGGCTTTACACCGTTCGGCATCGAAATGAAGGTGACGGACGACGCCGGCAACGAACTGCCATGGGACGGCAAGACCTTCGGCCGGCTCAAGGTCCGCGGGCCGGCCATCGCGCGCGCCTATTATGGCGGCATCGGATCCGAACAGTTCGATCAAGACGGCTGGTTCGATACCGGTGACGTCGCGCATATCGACCCCGGAGGCTATATGCAGATCACCGACCGCGCCAAGGACGTGATCAAGTCGGGCGGCGAATGGATCTCGACCATCGAGCTCGAGAACCTCGCGGTCGGCCATCCCGATGTGGCGGAGGCCGCCGCCATCGGCATTCCGCATTCGAAATGGGGCGAGCGGCCTTTGCTCGTGGTCGTGCGCAAGCCGGGCAGGGAGCCGACCAAGACGGACATCCTCGCTTTCATGGACGGCAAGGTGGCGAAGTGGTGGATGCCGGACGACGTCGCTTTTGTCGGCGAAATCCCACACACCGCTGCCGGCAAGATCCAGAAGATTACCTTGCGCCAGCAGTTCCGGGATTATCACCTGCCGACGGATTGACCGGAGATGCGGCGTCTTTGCGTCTTCAAGCCACCGCTGAAAGGCACTATGCCTGTGTTCGGGTTGGGGCAGCGCGGAAAACAATGACGGGAATTCCCGAGCGACAAACGTCGAGGGCTGCCGGTTGGTCGCGGCGCGCCGGCGCGTTTTCGACAGTCCTGCTGCTGACCGCTCTCATCGGCCATCGCTATGACCTCGTCGAAACCCAAGCTTTCCTATGGGTGCTTGGCATTGTCGCCCTGCTGGCCGCGTCTGCGCTTTTGTTTGCCGGGTTTGCCTTCGCGCGATTGTGGAACTTCGGTGATCGTGGCGGCCAAGACCTGACCGCCGGCGCCTTGCTGGCGTTTCTGGTGCTCATCCCTTACGCTGTCGGGGCCTATCGGGCGGCGACCTATCCGCCGCTGCGCGACATCTCGACGGATTTCGACGACCCGCCGGCGCTCGATATTTCTACCCGGACAAAGGATATGAACGAGCTTTTGCCATCGACACCTGGCGAGCAGCGCCTGCAAATCGAAGCTTATCCGCTTGTTACCGGACGCAGCTACACCTTGCCTTTCGATCGCGTTCTGGAGGCGATCAAAACGGTGCTCGATCGGCGCGGCTGGCAGCTCACGGCGCCATTTCCAGACGCAGCAGGGCAAAGCGACGTGACGGTCGATGCGCTGGCCAAGAGCTTGCTGCTTGGTCTTCCCGCCGATGTCGCCATCCGCGTGACCGACGACGGCGATGCGGTCATCGTCGATATGCGCTCGGCCTCGCGTTACGGCCGCTACGACCTTGGCGACAATGCAGCGCGCATCACCGATTTCCTTTCCGAACTCGACCAGGAAGTCGCCGGCCAGGTGGGCGTGGCGCCGGCGGAATGATATCCGAAGTGTGCTACGTTGCCGGCGAATAGATGCCGTCGATAGCCGGCTCGCCATCGGTGTGGACCAGGCCGCGCGCCACCAGGTCTTCCAGATGGGAAAGCACCGACAGGCCGGCCGCGCCATGCAGGCGCGGGTCGGTGTCTCGATAGATCGCGTCCACCATGTCCTTGATTGTCCGGTCGCCGCTGTTGATCCGCTCCAGAATTGCGCGTTCGCGCATTTTGCGATGCGTTTTCAATCCGCGCATGAAGCTGCGCGGCTCGGTCACCGGCCCACCATGACCGGGCAGCAGCAGCCGGTCGTCACGTTCGATCAGCCGATCGAGCGATGTCATGTACTCGGCCATCGCGCCATCCGGCGGTGCGACGATCGTGGTTGCCCACGCCATGACGTGATCGGCCGAGAAAAGGATGCCGGTTCCCTCCAGCGCGAAGGCCGCGTGATTGGCGGTATGGCCGGGCGTCAGCACCGTCCGGATCGCCCAGCCGTCGCCGTCGATCACCATATCGTCCGGCAGCGCGATATCAGGAACAAACTCGGTGTCGGCGCTGGCATCGAGTGGATTGACCTCGCCGGTGCGCAACGGCCGCGCCGGGCGATGCCGGCCCTCCGCCAGAACCACCGCACCCGTATGCTGCTTTAACCGAGCCGCCAGCGGCGAATGGTCGCGATGCGTGTGGCTGATGAAGATATGGCTGACCGGCCTGGTCCCGATCGCTTCGAGCAGTGTTCGAAGATGTGCCTCGTCATCCGGTCCGGGATCGATCACCGCCAGCGTCTCGCGCCCGACGATATAGCTGTTGGTTCCGTGAAAGGTGAACGGGCTTGGGTTCCTGGCGGTGACGCGTTGAATACCAGGCGCAACGGCTACGCCCTGGCCATAGGCCGGATCGAAGCGTGTATCGAATTTCAGCGCCATGCGAACGTCGCGACCTGTTCTGGGGGAAGGGCAAAACCGATTGCCGCATAGCACGGAAGCCAATATAGGAAAACGCAAGGCCGCGTTCGGCGGCAATCCGGAACGGGGAAGACCATGGCAATTGCAACGACGATGCGTCCGCTCATTTCTCTCGCTTTGCCTGAAAAGGGCGCGGCCCGGCTGGCAGGACAGCTTTTGCTGGCCATCGCCGGAACGCTGCTGCTGATCTTGTCTGCCAAGACCAAGGTCATGCTCGGACCGGTAGACATCTCGATGCAGACGCTCGCCGTCTTCCTGATCGCTGCCTCCTTCGGCATGCGCCTTGGCGTCGCCACGCTGCTTCTCTACATGGCCGAGGGCGCGTTGGGCCTTCCGGTCTTCCAGAGCACGCCCGAAAAGGGCATCGGTATCGCTTACATGCTCGGTTCGACCGGCGGTTATCTAGCCGGCTTCGTCGTCATGGCGGCGATCGTCGGCTGGGCTGCCGACCGTGGCTGGGATCGCCATCCTATCAAGCTCTTCAATGCCATGCTGGTGGCCGAGATCGTCATGATGGCAATGGGCTTTGCCTGGCTGGCGCTGTTGATCGGCCCGGAAAAATCCTGGCAGTTCGGGGTGTTGCCCTTTATCGTTGGTGATCTGATCAAGGTTGCGCTGGCCGCGAGCCTGGTGCCGGCTGTCTGGTCGCTGTTGAAGCGTTCGTGAAGCCGGTCGAGCGGTGATAACCTGTTCTGCGCGACAGTGATTTTTCGCCGCAGTTGGTGTGGCCGTGCAGGATCTTTGTCGCGGGCGGCAGGCTTGTGCGCGACGCCATCCGTCACATTAGCTTCAAGTCGACGGACTAAGTACCAGAACCAACGGGCGATTCGTCACGACCAGCGTAACCGAGCACCTACGCATGGAAATAAATTGCTCGACATAGCATCTCAGCCAGCTGAAAAAGAAAGCGGCTCGATGCTTATTTAGGCAGAGCTAAATTTCTGGACAATGTGTAGGAAATTCTTAACCCAACCGCCTTGACTCTAGTGGCTTGGTTGCTTGCTGGTATCCACACACTGTCGTAACCGTTGACCTGAGATCATGCCGCCGACCGCCGAAGGAAGACACGTGAGTAGCGCGGAAAAAACAACGAGCAAGGCAACAGCCCTGTCGCCTGAGCCGACCGCCGCGCCGGCAACGCGCTGGTATGCGGCCAGCGTCTTTCCCGGGAAGGAGCATGTCGCAGAGCGGCATCTCCGGATCCAGGGATTCGAGCCCTTTGTGCCTCGCTGCGAGAAAACCGTGCGTCATGCCCGGCGGCTCGAAACACGGTCCGCAGCGTATTTCCCGGGTTATATGTTCATCGCCCTTGACGTCGCGCTGCAACGTTGGCGCTCGATCAACGGAACGTTCGGTGTGCGCTCCCTCGTCATGCAAGGGGACCGGCCTTTGCCTGTCCCCTCCGGTCTGGTAGAGCGCTTCATTGCGTTGACCGGCAGGCACGGCCTGCTCGACTTCAGTGGCGGCCTCGCAGCCGGTGCTTCGGTTCGGATCCTTTCCGGCCCGTTCGCGGAAATGATCGGTCGCCTTGACCGGCTCGATCCAGCCGGAAGGGCTCGGGTTCTGGTTGCGATCATGAATGGCGAGATACCTGTCGACCTTGATACCAGGGATCTCGTCGCCATCGCATAGTCGTAAGCATCGAGGTGCGGCGAGGCGATGCAAATTGTTGTAGGATCGGCTCTCGGGTTTTCACCCGGGAGTGCGGTAGCCGTTCTTCGGTGGGACTAGGCGCTGTCTGACGAGATCGTCTCGTCGGCGCCAATGAGAGTACGCGCTATGCGAATAACAATGATTGGTGCCGGCTATGTAGGGCTCGTCTCGGGCGCCTGCTTCGCCGACTTTGGCCATCAGGTCTGCTGCGTCGACCGGGATGCGGAAAAGCTTGCCATGCTCAAACTTGGCAAGATACCGATCTATGAGCCAGGGCTCGACGACCTCGTCACCACGAATACCGCGCAAGGTCGCTTGCGTTTCGACGACAATCTGGCCGATGCCGTTTCTCAATCGGATGTCGTCTTCATAGCCGTCGGCACGCCGTCACGGCGTGGCGATGGGCACGCCGATCTGTCCTTCGTTTACGATGCGGCCGCCGAAGTTGGCCGCGCGCTCAAAGGATTTACGGTCGTGGTGACGAAATCGACCGTCCCTGTCGGTACCGGCGATGAGGTGGAACGGATCATCCGCGAGCAAAATTCCGCCGCCGATTTTGCGGTGGTCTCCAATCCGGAATTTCTTCGCGAAGGATCGGCCATCGAGGATTTCAAGCGGCCCGACCGCATCATTGTCGGGACCGATGCAGAACGGGCCAAAGCCGTCATGGGCGAGATCTACCGTCCACTCTCGTTGAATGTCGCGCCGATATTCTATACGAGCCGGCGTACGGCTGAGCTTACCAAATATGCCGGCAACGCGTTTCTGGCCATGAAGATCACCTTCATCAACGAAATTGCCGATCTCTGCGAGCGGTTGGGGGCCGATGTGCAGGACGTCGCGCGCGGCATCGGCATGGACAACCGCATCGGCGCAAAGTTTCTTCATGCCGGGCCGGGCTATGGCGGTTCCTGTTTCCCGAAAGATACGCTGGCACTGGTCAAGACCGCGCAGGACGCGGCAAGCCCCGTGCGGCTTATTGAAACGACGGTCTCGATAAACGACCAGCGCAAACGGGCGATGGCGCGCAAGGTGGTCGAAGCCTGCGGCGGCTCGGTGCGCGGCAAGACCATCGGTATCCTCGGCCTTACGTTCAAGCCGAACACTGACGACATGCGCGATGCCCCCTCATTGGCCATCATTCAGGCACTCAAGGACGCGGGCGCTTCGATCAAGGCCTATGATCCGGTCGGCATGGAGCAGGCACGCAAGATGATCGAGGGCATTGCATTCGGGGAAAGCGCCTACGCGGTAGCTGACGGCTCGCATGCGATCGTCATCGTCACCGAGTGGAATGCGTTTCGGTCATTGGATCTGAAGCGGCTCCGTGCACTCATGGCGACGCCGGTTATGGTCGACCTGCGAAACGTCTACCGCAGCGAGGACGTCGTGAAGGAAGGCATAGCCTATTCGAGCATTGGCCGAGAGCGGCATCCTGTCCATTGAACGTCGGCGAGGGCCTCCCGGAGTTCGAATCGCCAGGGTTAAACGTCCTGCAGAGAACAATGGAAGCAGCCACAACGCAATTAGAAGAGACTTGGACTCAGTAGTCCCGCAAGAGAGCGCTTGACTTGAATATAGTTATGATGAATCGGCCAAGACAGCGGCACCTCGTGCACAGGGTCAGGTTTCAACTCCTGGGCGGCTTGGCCTTTGCAATCCTGCTTCCTGTGCTGGTCAGAATTTCATTTGATCCGTCAATTCTATATTATGCAAATCTGCAGATTACAATTTTTGCGGGTATTGTGGCGCATGCTATAGGTTATTTCGCCTTTCGGCGGATAGGTAATTTTCCGGGTATCGCGGCTTCGGGTTACATATTTCCGACATTTGCATTGTCTTACGGGTTTGTTTATTTGGCGATTTTCCTGCTTCGGATCGAGTATAGCGGGTTCCAAGCGGCCAGCAGCTTGACCTTGTCAATTCTCTGGTACTTTGTCTTGACCATCGTAAGCCGACGCCTTGATCCTTACAGTCTTGCCGTGGTTCCAGGCGGCGCCGTGGGTCGTCTCGCGGCGATAAAGGGGGTCAACTGGCATTGGCTTGTCTCTCCCGACATGATCATTGAGCGCGCCAACGGCGTTGTTGCCGACCTGCGTGCCGATTTGTCCGACGATTGGGAGCGCTACATCGCCGACCGGGCGCTTGCGGGAGTTCCGGTCTACCATGTCAAGCAGATCGGCGAGTCGCTGACCGGTCGCGTCGAGATCGAACATTTGTCCGAAAACACGTTGGGCTCGCTCAATCCCAATCAGGCCTATATCAAGATCAAGCAGGTGATCGACTGGGTGTGCGCGCTGTTGGCGCTGATCATGCTGACACCGCTCTTGTTATTGATTGCGCTGATGATCAGGCTGGAATCTCCTGGACCTGCCATATTTCGCCAGGAGCGCTTGGGCTTTGGCGGAAAATCATTCACGGTCTACAAGTTTCGGACAATGACCGTTAGCTCACCTGAGGCGGAAAACCTTCGCAGCCTCGCCGTCACAAGGCCGGGTGATAGCAGGGTTACCCGGATCGGCCGCTTCCTGCGGAGAAGCAGAATCGACGAACTGCCGCAGCTGATAAATATCGTTCGTTCGGAAATGAGCTGGATCGGGCCTCGCCCTGAGGCGACAGTGTTGTCTTCCCATTATTCGGTGGCGTTGCCGTTCTATCGCTACCGAAATATCGTTCGTCCTGGAATTTCCGGATGGGCTCAGGTAAATCAAGGATATGTGTCGGATGATGACGATGAAATCGAGAAGCTGCACTATGATTTCTATTACATCAAGAACTTCTCTCCATGGCTTGATTTCGTTATCGTGTTGAGAACGCTAAAGACTCTGCTAAGTGGATTCGGATCTCGATAGAGACCGGATTGAATTTCACGTTCATCAGAAATCATCTGTCGAATGCAACGCCAGGATAGTGCTGGTGAGTGTGTTCTGAAGCTGCCGAAGGATATCAAATGAGCCGAAAAACCGCGCTAATTACAGGCATCACCGGCCAGGATGGTGCATATCTTGCCGACCTCCTGCTTGCCAAAGGATACGCAGTCCACGGCATCAAGCGGCGTTCGTCGTCGTTCAATACCGGTCGTATCGATCACCTCTATCAAGATCCGCATGAATCCGGCGTCAATTTTTCACTTCACTATGGCGACATGACCGATGCGACGAACCTGATCCGCATAATCCAGGAAGTGCAGCCGGACGAGATCTATAACCTCGCGGCACAATCGCATGTCCAGGTGAGCTTCGAGACCGCGGAATATACCGCGAATGCCGACGCGATCGGTACATTGCGCCTTCTGGAAGCCATCCGGCTGCTTGGCTTGACGAAAAAGACGCGTTTCTATCAGGCATCGACTTCCGAGCTCTATGGCAAGGTGCAGGAGGTTCCACAGAAGGAGACGACGCCCTTTTATCCTCGCTCGCCCTATGCGGCCGCAAAGATCTATGGCTACTGGATCACGGTGAACTACCGCGAAGCCTATGGCATTCACGCTTCCAACGGAATTCTGTTCAACCATGAAAGCCCAATGCGGGGCGAGACATTCGTGACCCGCAAGATCACGCGGGCTGCCGCTGCCATCAGCCTCGGCCTTCAGGACAAGCTCTATCTCGGCAACCTTTCAGCCGAGCGCGATTGGGGGCATGCGCGCGACTATGTCGAAGGCATGTGGAGGATCCTCCAGCAGGAAACCCCGGACGACTATGTGCTGGCCACAGGGGTCAAGAGTTCCGTTCGAAAGTTTGTCGAACTCGCCTTCGCCGAGGTTGGGGTCCGCATTCAGTGGAACGGTTCGGGCGTCGCCGAAAAGGGCGTCGATACTAGGTCCGGCAAGATATTGGTCGAGGTCGATCCACGCTACTTCAGGCCGACCGAGGTCGACCTTCTGCTCGGTGATCCTTCGAAGGCGGAGCGGGTCCTCGGCTGGAAGGCGACGACGCCGCTTGATGAGATGGTGTGCGAGATGGTTCAGTCCGACCTCAAGGTGGTGGCGCGCGAATACGAGCATCGCCGGCTTGACGAAGAGCACAACCGCAAGGCGGCTCAGTAGCTGCGAAAAGTCCCGCGAACATGAAGATTTCCGTCCTAACCGTCTGCTGGAACTCGGCGGCAACAATCCGTCATACGCTCGACAGTTTCTTTGCCCAGGAACACCAGGACAAGGAACTGATCGTCATCGACGGAGCCTCGACCGACGAGACGCTCACGATTGTCCGCTCCTACGCCGCGCAAGGATTGCAGATCATCAGCGAGCCCGACCGCGGCATGTATGACGCATTGAACAAGGGGCTTGCACTTTGTACGGGAGAGGCAATCGGGGCTCTAAACGCTGACGATGCGTTTCATGACGCTTCAGTGCTCGGCAAGATCAGGGAGGCGCTTGCCGAAAACGACATTGTCCACGGTCACCTCGACTTCGTCGACAATCACGAAAGCAAGCGGGTGGTCCGCCGCTGGCGGGCAGAGCCAAAGCCTCAAGATGGGTTCCGCTCCGGCTGGATGCCTGCCCACCCGACCTTCTACGTCCGCCGCGCCGTTGCGGAAAAGATCGGGCCGTTCGATCTGACGCTCAAAGTTTCCTCCGACTACGACTGGATGCTGAGGGCCGTCGAACTCCATGGATTCAGGATCACTACAATCGATCAGGTCCTCGTTGACATGATGACGGGAGGGGCCAGCACCAAGAGCTTCCGTTCCCATATCGGGCATAATCTGGAAGCGCTGCGCTCCCGACGCCGATGGCTCGGATCAGGTCCGGTCGATTACGCGCTTGTTGCAAAGCCGGCGCGGAAGTTGGGACAGTTTCTGCTGAAACAAACCCGCAAGTCGAAGGGATAGAGAGCTGGCGCTGGTCGATAACTGTGGCGTTGCATCGGACCCTGTGAAGCGGGACGCTGCGCCGTGAACTACAGCAAGCCGTTCGATGCAGACCCCGAAAGTGCAGCAGAGCCTCGTCGCCGAGATATGGGAACCATATATGTGAAATCGGGTTCGGGACACAGGCAGTCGTATGCTGATCTGTTGGGGCCGGCTTTGGGCCTGTCTCCTGCAATGGGGCCAATGTCACGGGCGCTCAAAAAAAGACTGCTAGCGGCTGATCGTCTCTTTTTTGCTACCCTTGACGATGACTTGGTTTCTTTTGTCTCGATAGCTCTCCGTCGGGCGGCTCTCGGAAGGGCGACTGTTGCATTGTTTTTAGGACCGCAGTCCTGCTTCGGACCCTTCAACCTCAAGCGGCTTCTCAAGAAAAGCATTTTTGTTTTTCTGAGGCGTGTGCCAAAGGTCACGGTCGCGAGTATCATACCTCTCAGTCTGGCTCCGGAATACGGCACCGTTGTCGATGTCGGGCTTCATGATCCGCAGTGGTGGGACATGCACGATGGTTACATCCTGAGGCAACCCGGCGATACGCCGGTGGCGACTGAAGTCCGCCACTTGGCTGGTGGTCGGCCGATTGTCTGCTGGCTTGGTGCTGCGTCGGTGCACAAAGGTTTTGCCTTCATGGTTGCAATTATCGAGGCCAACCCGGCTATCGCCAAACGGCTATGTTTCGTAACCGCTGGGACAGCGAATTCGGAGCAGGCATTGGTTTCCCGGTTTAAGTCGATGGGAGGAATTCATATTGACCGGCGGCTCACCGATGCCGAGTGGGAAAGCCTGTATGGTGTCGCGGACGCGGTGTGGGCCTGCTACGATCCGAGATACGACCAGGCGTCGGGAGTCTTTGGCCGGGCGCTTCAATTTGGTGTTCCCGCGATCGTGCGTCGTAGCTCCTTGATCCATACTGCAGCGACGAAGTTCGGCGCTCCGGTCCATGCGATCGATTTTGGCGACTGTAACGGAGCTGCAACTGAGCTAAATAAGATCGCCAAGGCAGACCGGGGAACGGCGACAACAGAAGAACGTGAGATTAGGATCCGGTCGTGGCGCAATGATTTCATCTCATCCACAATGCGCGCATTGGAAGGATCAACACATACCGACGCCGAACTCTGCGAGGGGGCGGCGTGAACACGCCTGATACCCGATCTCACAACCCGGACCCGGACATTATGGCTGCTCATACATGGTGAAGAAAGTATTGTATTTTCATCATGCGACCGCGCTGGGAGGTGCGCCGAAGAGTTTAGCATTGTTGATAAAGTCGCTGGATCGCAAAGAATTCTCGCCAATAGTGGCGATGCCGCTTCGCCCCGGGAATTCCGGGGTTCGCCAGTTATTCGAATGTGCCGGCGCCGAGGTAATCGAGGAAAGGGACATACGGCCTTTCCATGGATCGACAGTGGCGCCCTGCAGGGGCGTGAAATCGAAGGTACACGCGATTCTGTCCTTTCCGCTACTCGTCAGATGCGCCAGGAAGCTTGTCCGTGATATACGGCCGGACATCGTTCACCTGAACTCCACCTGCATGGTGGCGGCCGCCAAGGGCGCTCATGACGCCGGTCCCTCAATCCCCGTTATTGCCCATGTCCGTGAACCGATCCTGCACAACTGGTGGGGTAACATTCTTCGCAATTTAAATAAGAAGCATGTTGATTATTTCGTTGCTATCGACAAAGCCGGTCTGGATAGCATTGGCACCACCGCGGTTCCGGGATCGGTTGTCTACAACAGCGTCGACAGCAGTCTTTTCCGTGCGCCCGATCGAGGCGTTGCTGAATTGAGGCAGCAATTTGGATGGATGGACGGCGACGTCGTATTTCTGTCATTGTCACGAATTGCGGAGTCGAACGGCATTCTGCCTTTCGTAAATGCGGTCAACTCACTTGAGGCGCTCCTTCCCGACTGCGCTCGATTTGTATTTGCAGGCTTTGGAAAAAACGAAGCAGCCTATGGAAAAGCAGCATTGGAGGCGATCAACGCAAGCCGCCGGTGCAGCGCCATGCCATTCATAGACGACATCACTCCCGTTCTCGCAGCCAGTGACGTCGTCGTAGCGCCCTTTCTGACAAGTCATAGTGCTCGGTGCATTTTTGAAGGAGCGTCGGCAGGACGCCCGGGCTTGGTCACCCGCCTGCCGAATTTGCTTGAGGTGATTGAAGAAGGCAAAACCGGGTTGAGCTTCGAAATGTCCTCTTCCGGCAGTCTTCTCGAAGCGATCGAAAAACTCTGCCGGCGCGACACCCGGCTCGATATGGGACTGAGCGCACGCCAGTTCGCAATGACCAGGTTCCACATCGATCAAAATGTCGCGGCAATTCAAAAGCTTTATCGCGATTTGTCAGAATCAAGGCGTTGATGTTCCCCTTCAAGTTGCTTGATCGAAGCGAGCGCCTTTTCTGGAACGCGCTCGCAACGCTTCAGTTTGCGGTGAGGCGCAGAAAGCGGCCTCGTCGCTTGTCCGTCCTCGGGCCAGTTGGGCTGGGTGGGGCAGGCATCCTCGAGATCGGAGATCACGTAACCATCGTCAATAAATCCAGGTTCAATCGAGCCGGTATAAATCATCCCACTCAACTGGTCGTCGGGTCATCCGGAAAAATCTCCATAGGGGACAATGTCGGGATTTCAGGAGCGTCGATCTTTTGTGTCGAGAGCATTGCGATTGGGAATAATGTTCTGGTCGGAGTGAACTGCAATATTTTCGACACCGACTTTCATGCCGTCGATTATCTGGATCGGCGGCAAGGGCGTGGCACTCTTTCCGCGCCAATCGTGATTGAGGACGATGTCTGGCTCTGTGCCAACGTGACCGTCCTGAAAGGGGTGAGGATTGGGGCGCGCTCCGTCATCGCGGCGGGGAGCGTCGTCACTTCCGACATCCCGCCGGATTGCCTGGCCGGCGGCGTGCCCTGCAGGGTCATACGGCCCTTGGCGCATGCCGGGTCGATTGAATGAAGAGCTATTTCATCAACAGCGCGTGGATGATGGCCGACACCGGTTTGGGGATGAGATCCTGCATGATCATAGCATATTATGCCGCTAAAAAGGGCGGGCGCCGCAGATTGCGGCAGATGCCGTATAGCTACGCGGATGGCCCTGCGACCGGCCGACAAGGGCGCAGTGGGATACTATTGTGACGAAGGGCGTTGCTGGTGGTTCTGATGCATCAAAAGGCTCGGTGCTGAGCAGTGAGCATCTGACGCGCGATCTCGGGAGACGCACGGCATCCGGAGGCATCATAGCCCTCTGCGCCCAGGCTTTAATTCTTCTCACGCAAGTCGGCTACATGGCGCTGATGGCGCGTTTGCTCCAACCCGATGACTTCGGGCTGGTGGCCATGGCAGCCTCCGTCACGGCGTTTGTTGGAGTCTTCGCCGACTTGGGTCTGTCCATGGTGACCATCCAGCGCAAGGAGGTTGATCAAGACACCGTCAGCGCGTTATTTTTCGTCAATCTTGGCGTCGGCTTCGCTCTCATGCCGCTGACGTGGATGATGGCGCCGGTCGCAACCTGGCTTTTCAATGATCCTCGCGTTTTTCACCTTGTCCTGGTTCTGGCGATCGCCATCCCGATTACTGCGGCCGGTGCGCAGCACAAGGCGCTATTGATTCGCAACATGCGTTGGATGTCGCTGCATGGTGTGAATCTTGGCAGCCTCTTGTGTGGATTTGCTGTCGGTGTCGCAATGGCATGGGGCTGGGGCTTCCAATACTGGTCGCTTGCCGCGGCGACCCTCACAACGGCTCTGGTTGGCACGATTGGCCTGTGGATGCTGTCACCCTGGCGTCCGACCAAGGTCCCCGATTGGAAGAATGCAAGTTCGGCCATTAGTTTTGGGATCAATTACAGTGGATCCCAGTTCACAAACTACATCAACCGCCAATCCGACAACGTGCTGATCGGCTGGAAATCCGGTCCCGGCGAACTCGGATTCTACACCCGTGCCTACTCACTGTTCATGTTACCGATAACGCTCGTCAGTGGGCCAATCGGCTCGGTTATCATTCCGATGCTGAGCCGCCTTCAAACCCAACCCGACAGATGGGCTAGAACCTATCTCAGCGCGATGCGGCTTACACTCATGGTGAACACAATATTGTGTATTCTGATCACGATCAATGCACAAGAAGTCGTAACGCTTGTTTATGGAGAAAGCTGGTCAAAGTCTGGGGTCATTTTGATGATACTGTCGCTTTCCCTAATTACGAGTATTTCCGGTCAATTTGGTGGCTGGGCACTGATCTCTCTCGGTCGAGCCCGCGAGCTATTCGTATTTTCTATCTTCTCATCGCTCATTCGCTTTGGGGCCTTCTTATTCGCAATTCAATGGGGAGCCTCTGGAGTTGCTCTGGCATGGTCTGTCACGTCTTGGGTATTCACCCCAATGCTTTGGCTTTATGCAACAAGAGATACAGAGCTTAGATTCACGGATCTTGTGAAGGCGGCGGCGCCCTTCTTCCTTGCTTATATTGTGGTTGTCGCCTTGTTTCATATTGGGGATTCGATCTGGCCCACATTTAAGGTCCTGTCTCTGCCGACTGCGGGCGACCTCGCCTTAAAGTCCATCATCACGATAGTAATCTATGGAGTTTTTGTTGTTGCTCCGTATCGTTTCGCGGGCTTCATGTTAGGCGACATGCGGCTCTTTCTTGACAAAGACGTACCTCAGGGAACCTAAAGCATTGAAAATCATCGTCGAAACCACGGTTTTTTTGAACGGCGGAGACGCTGCGATCCAGGTCGCGACAAAAAATATTCTTACAGCTGCGTTCGGAGACGATACTGAGGTCGTTTTTGCGGACATGGACGCGCAAGTCGCCGAATGGCATTATCCGGAAAACACCTTTATTTGCTTTCCTTCCGCACAGATTCGTAAGAGCAGATCCGTTCGGTTGGTGAATAGATTGACCAAGGGGCGGCTAGAGTTCGCTTTGATTTATTCGGTTTTAATTACCACGATTTTTCTGGAGCGGTATTTGAAATGGTTGAAATATCCTGGGCGCGGAGGGGCGGTGGCCCGGGCTTTACGAGAGTATATCGCGGCAGATCTTATTGTTTCGACAGGCGGCACGTACCTTTCAAAGAAACATCCGGGGTCGGTTGCCGTTCGTCTGCCAGAATATGAGAGAGACATCTATCTTGGAAAGCCGCCCATTTTTTTCACGCAATCGATGGGGCCGTTCGGCGATGATCGCGTCTTCCGCCGGCTTGCGGGCGTTCTGAGAAAAAGCCCTCTCATACTGGTCAGAGACGGACAATCCATGGCTTTTGCAAAAGGGCTTATCGGAGAAACAGGTAGTGGAGACACAGGTAATATTGAGGAAGTGGCGGACAGCGTTTTCGTTTTGACAGATCAGGACAAGATCGAGAGACGGCGCGCGGCGTCGCGAGTCGCAAGGCCGGAACGGCGACCGAGGATTGCCGTTTCGGTGCGACGGTGGACGGATTTCGGGGTGCGAGACTCGGAGGTCGGCCGCGCGAAATACCATCAATCGGTAGCTCGAGCGGCAGCTTGGTTGGTGGAGGAGGTCGGGGCCGAAGTGACATTTATTTCGACCTGCCAGGGGATTCCCGAGTATCATTTCAACGACTCGAATACGGCGCGTGATGTCTGGATGTATCTGCCAGACCACGTTCGAAACAGCGTAGTCATCGATTCACAGTTCAGGGATACCGAAACCTTACTTCGCAAGATAGACGAATTCGATGGCGCCATTTGCACGCGCATGCACATGTGCATTTTGTCTCTGTGTCGAGGCGTTCCGGTCTTGCCGATTTGCTACGAGAGAAAAACGGCTGATCTTTTCCGATCGCTTGATTTGGAAGAATACGTTACTTTTATCGATAAGATTGAGCCGGATAGTTTTCGCAATCTCGTTGAGCGCTGGTGGCAAAACCAGGAATCGATAACGGAAAGATCGTGGCGGGGGACGCTTGCATTGCGCGACAGTGCCCTGTCCACGGTCGGTATTCTCAAAAACAGATTTGCACAGGCGGAGTCGCAATCGGGGGCGGTGTCCTCATGATTGCGGTCGTTTCGCAATTCTTCAACACGCCTTCTGAGACGTTCATTCGAGATCATGTTCGCTACCTTTCGCCTGGCAAGACTGTGCTCATCTGCCAGAACCCTGGTGGTGCCGATCAGTTCGGTTATCCGATTCTTTCCGGGATTCCGGGGCCATCACCGTTTGGCCGGTTACCCAGCCGCATTGCCAGTCGGGCGCACCTAGCCTGGCTTGCGTATGTCCGCGAGGGAATCTGCAGGAGCGACGAAGACAGAGTTGTCGAATTTTTCAAGGCCCACAACGTGGATGCCGCCCTTGTCGAGTATCTTACGATAGGTGCACTGTTTGCTCGCGCTTGTCGCCGCGCCGGCGTGCGATTGTACGCCCACGCTCATGGGGCGGATTCTACCGTGATGCCTAGGAAGCATTTGTGGCGACGTCGCTACCGGCATCTCTTCGCCAGCGCTGACGGCATCATCACGCCATCACGTTTCATCGCCGATCGTCTGATGCAAATCGGCTGTCCCCATGAGAAACTGCACGTCAGTCCATGCGGAATTTTGCCCGAGCGCTTCACAGCATCGAAGCGTGAAAGCGGTCGGCTCCTTGTGGTCGGGCGGTTTGTTGAAAAGAAATCACCGCACCTCGCCATCGAGGCGTTCGCCCGGATCGCTTCAAGGTTTCCCGGGGCACGGCTAGATTTGGTTGGGGATGGGCCCCTCATGGCGCAATGTAAGGCATTGGTGAGACAGCAGAACCTGTCGGACCGTGTCATTTTTCACGGCTATCGAAGCTCAGAGTTTGTTCAGGGCATGATGCAGAACGCTGCAATCTTCGTGCAGCATTCGGTGACTGCCCGCAATGGAGATATGGAAGGCCTGCCGGTATCGATCCTGGAGGCAATGGCGAGCGCACTTCCCGTTGTAGCGACACGTCACAGCGGCATTCCAGAGGCCGTTGTCGATGGTGAAACCGGCATACTTGTGGAAGAACACGATATCGAAAGCATGGCAGAGGCGATTGCCGGTCTCCTGGCAGAGCCTCACCGTGCTGCCAAGATGGGGGATGTCGGGCGGCAGCGTGTGCTGGATCATTTCACGCAACGGCACACGCGCGATCGTCTTCGACATGCCATGGTGCTGCCGGCCATGGCGGAACCTCTCGACTTCGCTGAGGGCCAGGTTCAATGAAGAATGCCGACCAGTGGGAGCCCACCAAATTCGAACGGACCAGGAAAGGTGTTTGGCACTCGAGCCGCAACGAGGTATCGGCGCGCATGCCGATGGCTTGTCTTCAAGTCCCCGGGGGGAGGCTGAAAATGCACGACCGCCGAATAATGCGCCTCTAACCTGTGTCGTCGACAGCTGTCAGCGCAGAAGAGAGATGCAAACGCTCCGTTTCATCCTTGATCGGCATTCAGAAATCGAGTTGCCGAGGCGCCAATTTAATTGGTTGCCGCTAGATGGACTAGTCTCATGACCCAGAGAGGCAACATTCGCTACGACGCATCCGCCGATTTCGATCGACTTGGCCGCCGATTTGCGCATTTAAGAAACTATGTTGACCGGCGCATTTTGTTCTCGCCTGCGACGGCCTTCGCTCTTGCGATTTGTGGTATATATGCTTTTGCCGGTTTGATAAACAAGTTTGACCCAGAAGGCAGTACCGGGTCGATCTTGGTAAGATTGGCCATTGTTCTGATCACCGTAGCGTCATTTACACTTCTGCCGGCGAAATTGAGGTCCTCAACGGCCGCTCTTCTTCCAATGAAGATCTTTTTCGTATTCTACTTATGTAGACTTATCGAGAATGTTTATGTCTCTTCGATAGCTATCTCGCCTGGTCCTGGAATGATATTTAGCGTTTTCCTGGTAACCAGTGTCGGCGCTACACTTCTTATCGCATCGATGGACAGGGCGATAAGAAATACCGACCTTATTTTCGTGATGAATATTCTTTGCGTTATATTTTTAGTCGGACTTTACCTGAACAGGGACATGCTGTTCGTAAGCCAGGGCGAAAGGATGGCTCTCGATAAAATAAACCCGATCGCGATGGGACATACAGCTTTTGCTTTTTTGATATATTTCTTCCTTGTCGTGGGAAAAACGAAAAAACTGACAATCCAGTCGATAATACTCGGTCCTTTGCTATTGTTGGTCGTCGTATTTTCCAGGTCTCGCGGTGCATACATTGCTGGTGGAGGGTCTCTATTGGTCTACATACTGTTGCTTAAAGGCTCAAAAAGAGTGTTCGCGATATTGGGAGCACTGGTGGTGGCCATGGTAATTTTGGCGAGCAGCGGCGTGGAACTGATTGATGTTGTCATTGCGAGGCTTCAGACGATCAATGTGGATGCCGATCAATCCACTATGATACGCAGTCAACTATACGCTGGTGCGTGGAGGCAGTTTCAAGAAGACCCTTTGTTTGGGCGTTATGCCGTCGAGATGCAGTTCAATTTCTATCCCCACAACATTTATCTTGAATCCCTTATGTCGGTGGGGGCGTTTGGATCATTGCCGTTCGCAGCTCACATAATTTTGGCACTCAGATCGACGGTCGGAATTATTCGGTCCGGCAAATTCCCCCTTGCTGCAGTGCTGGCTGCCGTCATATTCATCAGGGAAGCGATCGCCGGCCTTGCAAGCGGCAGCCTATGGGGAAATTCAGTCTTCTGGGTCACCTCCGCTCTGACGATATCGTTTTGGTATGGATATCAAGGATTTCTCGCCAAAACCCGCAATGCGGAGATTCGGGCTTACTAGGTCGAGTATTCCCCGATACTGGTCTACTGGCAGTGGATTTTAAAGCCCAATATACCATGGGCACTAGCGTTAGACTGGTGCTCCAGATGATCGAGCTCCGCCCCGATTGGCAATCGCGTTCGGCGCCCGCAGGCGCGCCACATGGTCGCTGGTGGCGGATCGTTATCAGCGCTCCACAACTCCGAGACCAAACTCCAACAGGAACCAGCCATGCGTATTTTTCAAAATTCCGGGATCTCGCCAAGCTATCGGGCCAGACTCACTGGACTTGTGGCGGGAGTTCGGGGATTCGAGCCGCAGAGAGAAGTGTTTTTGAAAGACCGCTACGGGGCGTCGCATATCCTGTTGCCGGCACTCGCCGCCAGCCCGGAAGCCTTTTTCACGAACGGAGACGACCAATCCCTGCAGCGTGGATGGGCGCTCGAAAACGGGTTGCGCGAGGACGCATCGTTGGCCGATATCCTTCTTGCCCAGATCGAGCATCACAAGACCGATGTCTTCTATAATCTTGATCCATTTCGTTACGACGCCTCTTTCGTGCGCCGGCTGCCGGGGCATGTGAAGCGAAAGATTGCCTGGCGCGCTGCACCCGGCAGGATTGATTTTTCGGGGTATGATCTCGTCGTTTGCAATTTCCCGTCGATGCGAAAGCTTTGGGAAGAACAGGGCGCCAGGACCGCTCACTTTTTTCCCGCTCACGATCCGGAGCTCGATACCGTGGCCGCAAATCGGAACAGGGATATCGATGTCCTTTTCTTCGGCGGTTACAGTCGTCATCACCAGCGCCGCAGGCAGATTTTGGAAGCGGTCGCAAGTCTATCGAGCCGCCGCCGCGTCGTCTTCCATCTCGATCTGTCGCGCTATACGCCCCTCGCTGAAACGCCGCTTGGCTGGTTCGGTCCCCTGCGTGCGGTGCGCCGCCCGCGCACAATCCGCAGTGTCAGCGCGCCTCCGGTATTCGGTCGCGCCATGTATGCCGAACTCGGAAGAGCCAAGATCGTAGTCAACGCCTCAATCGATATGGCGGGTCCGGACCGAGGTAACATGCGCTGTTTCGAGACGATGGGCGCTGGCGCGTTGCTGGTGTCGGACGCCGGCAACTATCCCGCACCGATGCGCGACGGGAAAACCATGGTGGTCTACGAGCACCCGCAGGACGCATTGAAAACTATCGAACGTCGGCTGGACGACGGAAGCTGGGACAGCATCGGTTGGGCCGGCAATCACGCCATTCGTGAGGAATATAGCAAGAAACGCCAATTTGAGCGGTTTCTCGAATTGGTGTAACAGACTATCAGATCGAGCTTTCTGTCCGATTGAATGCGCTCACCCGAGCTTTGTAGCCATACAAGTCTGATTTAAGGTATCTTACCTTCTTCTCGAAGGAATTTCAGGGTGGCCTGCCACCATTCCGCTTTTTCGTCCCATTTCGCAGGTCCATCGCGTGGACCGCCACGCATCGAGCCCCAGACCACGATGCCGTCCGCCAATCTCCTGCAAGTGGTTAGCTGGAGATACCAGAAATCGCCCGGCAGAAAGGCGAGCGTCTTGTGAAACTGCGGCCAAAGGAAGCAGTACACCGGCTTTCCCTGTGAGATTCTTCGTGCTTCCTCGATGTTGGATTGGGCATAGGCCCCCCACGCGTCCTTGTCGCCGTAAAATGTATAGAGGGAGGGGAAGAGCGCATCGACATAAGGGACGAGAGAGGACGCAACAACGGTGTTTTGCTGTTGCCAGTCGTCCAGCGCCGCAGGCCCATTGTGGCCGATCGCTCTCCAATGATCCCGGATCGGCAAAACACTATAGAGCCCAATCTTGACGTTCGGGTCCGCTTTTTTGAACGCGCCGAGCGCCTTCTGGTATTTCGCGAGGGACGATGCCTGATCTGGACCTTCCAACGGCCAGCTTTCGATGTCGATATTGAGGTATTCATTGCTCCTCGGCAAAGCCAGCGCTCGCCGGACCTGGCCGGCATCAGGAACATCCGGTCCGAGAACATGAGGGTCGGCAATTGTAAGGTGTTCGAAACCAAACGCCTGGAAATTAGGCCCGCCGATGAACCGTATAGCCTCGAAAAGCCTGAACGGAGCGCGCGTCTGCGACGTCGCGGGCACTACGCCAGCCAAAAGGCACATCACACAAAATACTGTCTGGAAAAACATGACGTTCGATATCCGGCGTCGCCAATTGGCGAATTTTTGCGCGGCCGAAATTTGCACGATTTGAATTCCTTATAAGCTGAACTTGACGAGTCGAGAAACGGTAGCGTAGCTGGGAGCTTCGGACAACGTCCTGACGGAAGCGTGATCGACGCGCAGCTGCAAGGTGATAGAGGCGGGGCCGTGCTTCTTGCGGAGGTCGGGTCATCCCTCTGGAAAAATGGACCGGCGAAGCATGAAAGCCTATGACCAAAGGCGCTGTCGGGCTCGTCAAGCTGCCTTGCGACGCCTGGTGTGGGCGAATCCGACAAATCTGACGGGGAGATCGAGATCGTCTTGACCAAGAATCCAGCCTACGCAATTGTTGCTGGAAATCCCGCCCAGGAGAGCCGGCAGACGGGTTTTCCTCATGCCTGAAACGGTCATGACCTGGGAAGACGCCGTTCGCTGGTGCATGAGCGAGCCGTCGATGAAAGAACTCGCACGCGCCGCTTATTTCGATGATCCGGTCGTCGCTGCGCGGCGTTATCACGAAAGTGCGGAGTTTCAGGCGGTTCGCAGCATGATCCCGCGCAAGGCGGGCCGAGCTCTCGATCTCGGCGCTGGCAACGGCATCCTCTCTTATGCCCTGGCGCGCGAGGGCTGGTCGGTAACCGCCGTCGAGCCCGATCCCAGCGCGCTTGTCGGTGCCGCTGCAATCCGGACGCTTGCCGAAAAGACGGGCACGCACATCGATGTGCTCGAAGCGTTCGGCGAGGCTATCCCATTGAGCGCCGCGGGCTATGATCTGGTCGTTGCAAGGCAAGTGCTGCATCATGCGCATGACCTTCCAGCGTTCTGCCGCGAAGTTGCTCGTCTCTCCCGCGAAGGCGCGACGTTCCTGTCCTTGCGCGACCATGTGATTTCCGGACCGAAACAACTGGAGCCGTTTCTGCGTGCTCATCCGCTGCATCATCTCTACGGCGGGGAGAATGCCTTCACGCTGGCGGATTACCGCGCTGCGTTGCAGGAGGCAGGACTGACGATCAATAGCGAAATGAATTCTTTCCAATCGGTTGTGAATTATGATCCGATGACAACATCCGAAATTCGCGAGAGGCTCGCCGGAGTCTTCGGCCCGCTGTCGGGGCTCGTCCGCCTGGCCTTGTCCCCTCTGCCCTTCGGTGCCGTTGCCGGAGTAGCAGCCCTGCTTGACCGCCGGCCCGGGCGCCTGGTGTCGTTCCTTTGCCATAAGCAAGGGAAGGGCTGATTTGGTGGTGCAGCTGAAAGACGCAAAGCCTGTTTGGGTGACTGGAGCCGGCGGCTTCATTGGCCTGCACCTGTCACGATTTCTTGCCCAGGAAGGCCATCATGTCCTCGGCTTCGGCCGAAGCGAAGCGCCTGGGTTCGCGGCGGCCAGTGCCGGCGTATTCTTTTCGGGCGGCGTGACTGCAGAAACGATGAATGCGGCCTCGGCCCGATACGGCCGTCCGGCGGCTGTATATCATCTGGCAGGCGGCTCTACGGTCGGCCAGTCGATTGCTGATCCGCTGAAGGATTTTGAACAAAGCGTCGTGTCCGCGGCTTGCGTCCTCGATTTCCTGCGTCGTCACGCACCCGATGCCCGCGTCGTTCTGGCATCCTCCGCTGCCGTCTATGGCGGCGGCCATTTCGGCCCGATCAGGGTCGATGCCGCACTCGATCCATACTCACCCTATGGCCATCACAAGCGCATGGTGGAGGAACTGGGCCGATCATTTAGTACCGCATACGGTCAGCCGATCTCGGTGGCCCGGCTTTTCTCCGTCTATGGCGAGGGACTGCGCAAGCAGCTGCTCTGGGACCTCTGCGGCAGGCTCGCGGCAGGCGAAACCGACATTGTGCTTGGTGGTACTGGCGCGGAAATGCGGGACTGGCACCATGTCTCGGATGTCGTGCGATTGATCCATCGCGTCTTGCCTGCCGATGCAGCGCGCTTCGCGGTCTATAATGTCGGCGCCGGCGCCGCTGCGTCCGTCAGGACAATTGCCGGTATGGTTTTGGAAGCCTGGGGAGGCAAGCATCGCCTCTCGTTTTCAGGAGAGTCCCGGCGAGGCGATCCTGTCAACCTGATCTCCGATCCATCCGGCGTCCCGGAAGGCTTTCGGTTGCAGGTGCTGCCCAGCAAGGGCATTGCGGGATATGTCGATTGGTACCGCGCCGAGATTCTCGGCGAGCGGGTCGGCGATTTGCGACGCTTCGCGCTTTGATCACCATCGGCTTCACGCTCATTGGCCGCGGAACCTGGTCCGGTGGCGAGTCCTATCTGCGCAACATGTTAGGCGTCATCGCCTCCGAGTTGGGCGGCAAGGTTCAGGCGAAGCTGTTTCTGACGCCCGAGCAGCATGCGGGCGTTGGCGCATCCTTTGATCACCTGTTGGCCGCGCCGCCTATTGTCGACAACCGGGTCACGGGCGCCGGGCTCGGCAAGCGAGGGCTGACCGCGCTCGCTGGTGGAAGTGACCGCGCTTTTGCCGATCTGGTCGCCAAGCACGCTGTCGATCTTGTGTTTGAAGTCGCTCAGTGGTTCGGCAACCGATTTCCGCTGCCGGTGATTTCCTGGATTCCGGACTTCCAGCACCGTCGCCTGCCGCACCTCTTTCCGCGCAGCGCCTGGTGGCGCAGAGATCTTGGTTTCCGCCTGCAGACGTCCGGCAATCGCACCATAATGCTCTCGAGCAAGGATGCGCTCGCCGACTGTGAAACATTCTATCCGGCCTCGCGCTGCAAGACCGCCGTCGTGCGCTTCGCCATCGATCTCGATCCAGGCGCCGTCATGGCGCGCACCGAAGCAGCACGCCTGGCGCACGATCTGCCCGAGCGCTTCTTTTTCCTGCCCAACCAGTTTTGGATCCACAAGAATCACGGACTGGTCGTCGAGGCGTTGAGGCATATAGACCGGCTTGGGGCGTTGGGCTCATTGCCGCCGATAATCCTCACGGGGCGCACGACCGACCCGCGCGACCCGACATTGTTCGAGCGTCTGATAGGCCTTGCGCAAACGTATCGGGTTGAGAGCCATTTTCGACACCTCGGATTGATTCCCTATGACGATGTCGTTGCCCTGATAGGTGCAACGGATTGTCTGATAAACCCGTCCCATTTCGAGGGGTGGTCGACCACCGTTGAAGAGGCGAAATCGCTGGGCGCGCCCATGTTGCTGTCCGACATCCGGCTGCATCGCGAGCAGGCTCCGGACGCGCTCTTCTTCCCACCTGACGACGCGGAAGCCCTGGCGCTGCGTCTGCTCGAAATCGGGCAGCGCCCACGCTTTGTCCGCGACAGCATCGCCGTGTTGCAAGGCCGGCAACAGGTCCGCCGACGGGACTATGCGGCAGCACTCCTTGCCTTGTTTGAGAAGACCAACACTGCCGCGCATTGATTATTGAATGGGGAGTAGGGCTTTTGTCGATCGGGAAGGTAACAGTACTTGCGTTCATAGCGCTGGCGTTTGTGGGCGGCTTTCTTTTCATCATCGTCAACAAGGGAACGAGTAGGTACGCGCCGGCGCCGAAGCCGGTGGCAGTTCTCACACCCTTCGATGGCAAGCTTACTGTCCAATCGATTGACGATCTGCGCGTCGCCGGCCGCAAGATCGTGCTGTGCGGCGTCGCATTTACCAGGCCCCAATCCATGCGCGCCATGGTCACCGAAGCCGCGCGCCGGGACTATCAAGGGCTCGCCTTGACGTGCAAGCCCGTCGGCACGGGGACCCCGTGCGACGGCAACGTCGCGCCAAAATTCGGTGACGCCGTCGTTGTGCAATGCCTCACCTCTGGCGGCACGGATCTGGCTGCAAAGCTCGTCGAGGCCGGCATCCTGTGCGGGCAGCCCGCGCAGGCGGGCTCGACCTACAAGTCTTGCGTGCCAGGCTCGTAGCTCCTGCCTCGAACGCAAAAAGGCCGGCTGGATAATATCAGGCCATGGTCGACTGCAAGACCCTGCGCAAAGCGTTGGAACGATGGCGATGTCAGCGGGCCACAATGAACGGCAGATCTGCCCCTGGCAACGCGCTTTATTGCGGCCGGCTGTAAAGATGATACATTTCGACACTCTAATGGTGTGTTCAATCAACCACACCGAAACCAAAAATTATCTCGCATCTGCGAAACGGGTTGGAATTGGCGCAAAAAGCTGTTACGCGCCTTTCAGTACCTTAATGGTGGGGTGGGCCTCAGGTAACGTGGGACGGAAGGATTGATGCGGATGAACCTAGTTGTGAAAAGTGCGTTGGCCGGATTTGTTGTGTTGGCCGGCTTCGCCCCGGTATCGTCTTTCGCGCAGGATGGGTCGTGCACCTGTGCAACTGCCTATACGGGCGTAAATCCGATCGGATCGATCGGGAACGTCAATGGCGATGTGATGATCTCGCAGGTGGCTGGCTATGGCCCGGCACAAGCGGGGGGCGCGCTGGATTTCGGCAGCCGCGTCGTAGTTGGCGGCAAGGGGTCGGCTTCCGTTAATGTTGGCAGCTGCAATTTGAGTGTGCCGGCCAATTCGACCCTTGATATCTCCCGCGTCGAGAACAAGATTTGCCTCAATGTTCTCGGTTCTGAGCATACCGCCCAAACGGGCAATTCGACGGGTGCTTCCAATAACAATACGCCGCTCTTCATCTTTGGCGGCCTGGCTCTTGGGGCCGGTATTCTGGCCGCGACGGCGGACAAAGATCACGGCCACGCCGTTAGCGACTAAGTTGATCGTAAATAGGGCAATGGCAGCAGAGGCGCATGGCGCTTCTGCTGCGTGTCTATTGTTGGCGACAGAACGGCCTTGGCGGTATGCTGGTGTCGTACCGGGTATCAGTCGGATCGCTTAAGCCAAGGTGACATGCGGATGTCTGAGGCTAGCGAATATGCCGGGATGAAGGGCGAAGTGCCGGTCTATCCAGGCATTATGGCCGAATCGCAATCATTCGCTTCGCTGCTGCGTGTTGGTGCAAGTCTCGGATACGACGTCCGGCAAGCGCGACGATCAAAGTCAATCCTGTGGAGGGCGGCATGTGTGTAGCGCTCGATACATCAGGCGCAGCTATTGCCGCCAATGCGGCGCTGATCATCGGCCTGCATGATGACGACAACTCTGTCCGCCAATAGCCGGGACCTGGCATCCATCGTATCGCATGAACTTGACAAATGCGTCATTCGCTGTCCTGCGGGTGACGTATTTATATTTTTTGGGGATGACCTCCCTACGTTGCTTCGTTGCAGTCACAAACGCCCATGATCGATTTGCATTCCCATATCTTGCCCGGCCTCGACGATGGCTCGCCCAGTCTCGCTGAATCGCTTGAAATGGCCCGGCTGGCGGTGGCCGACGGAACGACCCACATGGCGTGCACGCCGCACGTGACGCCCGGCGTATACGAAAACGGAACATCGAACATCGTCCGGGCGGTTCAAGAGCTGCACCAGGCGCTGCGCCGCGCCGCCATACCACTTGCTCTCTACGTCGGCGCCGATGTTCACATAGCGCCCGATCTTCCGGACCAATTGGCGGCCGGCAGTGTGCCGACTTTAAACAGGTCCCGCTATTTTCTGTTCGAACCGCCGCATCATGTTCTACCTCCACGAATGGAGGATCTTGTTCTACGCCTCATAAACGCCGGTTTCATCCCGATTCTTACTCATCCTGAGCGTTTGACCTGGATCAAAACGAATTACGACGTTATCGAGAGGCTGAATGCAGTGGGCTGCCTGATCCAGCTTACTGCCGACTCGATTGTTGGTGCTTTTGGGCGCACGGCGCTTTATTATTCGGAAAGGCTGATTGACGAGGGCAGGGTGGATATTATTGCATCGGACACTCATAGCGCTACGCGCCGGCGTCCTGGGCTTTCGCAGGCGGTCGCTGCTGCTGCCAAGCGATGTGGCGAAGACGAGGCCCGCAACATGGTGTTGAAACGTCCAGGCGAAATATTGGCGAACCGGCCTCTTGAGCCGGTCGGAAAAGCACGCCCGCAAAAACCAAACGCCGGCAACGCCGGCCGTTTTGGAGGGTTTGGCCGCTTGTTCAAAGGCGGGGTAGCGTGATGGACATTTTTCGGTTCGCAAAAATCCACAGGAGCAGGCTATTCGTCTTGCTCGCTTCACTCGCAATGTCGGCATGCACGAGCACCTCGTCGACGACACCTTCTTCATCGAGTTCGGTCGATGCGCTGCAATTGACGTCATCGTCGACGCCGCTTTCGGGCGGCGGCGCTCTGCAAGTGGTAAAAGACCTGCCCGCGCCGGCAAACACCCAGAACGGTAGCGAGCAGCCATTGTCTCCGAACGATGTGCTCGAGGTGAATGTGTTCCAGGTCGACAATTTGAACAGAACAGTTCAAGTCGATGCCAGCGGGCAGATTTCGCTTCCGCTTATCGGAACGATTACCGCAGCGGGAAAAACCGTGCGTCAGTTGGAGCAGGAAGTCGAAACCGCCTACGGCGCCAAATACCTGCAGTCGCCTGACGTGACGATTTTCGTCAAGGAATCGATTGGACAGCGCATAACCGTCGATGGCGAAGTCAACAAGGCTGGCATTTATCCGGTGTCCAGCAATTCTTCTCTTATTGATGCGATCGCCCTTGCAGGAGGGTTCAATAACATTGGGGATGCAAAAAAAGTCTTTGTCTATCGCAATATCGGTCCAAACACATTGGTAGCTAATTACAATGTGGAGCAGATTCGTGGTGGCAAGAGCCGGAATCCACGCATCTATGGTGGCGACAAAATTGTGGTCTTCGCATCGAAATCGAAAATTGCGATGGCCAACCTCAAGGACGCCCTCGGTGTCGCCTCAAGTGCAGCTCGAATTGCGGTGATCCCGGGACTATAGATAGCGGCCGGTCGGAATTGTCGGAATACAGAGAAACCTAGGATTACCTCGCACTATGCTCGATCGTAACAGACAGCATCAAATTGCAGGCCCAGGACACGGCCAGGCTTTGTCCGCCGACCTGTATTATGACGGTGCGCAAAATTATAGCCCGTATGGCCGCGACCATTCCGAGCAGGACGAGGGCTTCAATCCGCTAAAGCTGCTCTTTTACGTTGTTCAGTACCGGTGGCTGATCGTCATGGTGGCGGCAGCCGGGCTTGTCGCCGGCATTATCGTTACGATGATGCAGACACCAAAATATCAGGCAACAACGCAGTTGGAAGTGCTCGTTCCTTCGGCCAAGGTCTTCCAGGACATCGAGGTGGTTTCTGAAAATGCCGACGTCCGGGCCTTCCTCACCGCCCGTGAAAAGCTCAAAAGCCGCGCATTGGCTCAGCGCGTTGTGTTCCAATTGGGTCTTAGTGAAAAACCGGATTTCCTGTTTCCCACGCCGGCCTTTTCCCTCGGCAACATCTTTTATCGTGCGTTCGGAATTTCAAAATCGCCTTCCATTGAAGAGAAAACTCCAGAGCAACGCGAAGCAATTGCGATCGGGCGTATTCTAAGTGATCTCACCGTCAACCTCGTTCCCAACACGAGCCTGCTATCGATCACGTTTGTCGATCAGAAGCCGAAATATGCGAGCGACGTGGCCAATCAGGTCGCCCAAAGCTTTATTGACCAACGTCTCGACCAGACCAGCGAAACATCCGACCTGGCACGCCAGTTCATCCAGGAACAGGTTCTGCAGGTGAAGCAAAAGCTCCAGGAATCCGAAGAGGAACTGGTCGCTTATGCCAAGGATGCAGGCATCACGATAACCGGCGACGACAAATCGCTGATAGGGTCAAATATCGAAGCCCTGAACACTGCCCTTGCAACAGCGATTCAAGATCGACTCGATGCCGGACGAGTGGTGGACCAGATAGACAAAGGCCGCGGATCAAGCCTCAGCCCCGTCCTGGAAAGCAAAGGTCTGCAAGCGCTCAGCGATAAACTGGCGGATCTAACCAGTCAATACCAGCAGAAATTGGGGATTCTGAAGCCTGGTTTTCCCGAAATGCAGCAGCTTCAGTCCCAGATCAAGGAGCTGCAACGTCTCTATAACAACGGCGTGCTTGCTATAACGGATTCACTGCGGCTGAAATATCAGGAGGCGCAGAACAAGGAGGCCGATCTCAAGGCCAAACTTGCTGAGATGGAAAAGCAGCAGGTCGTCTTCAACGACAAGAACATCAAATATACTATCCTCAAGCGGGAAGTGGATTCGAACCGGTCGCAATACGACAGCCTTATCGCCAAGCTGAACGAGGTTGGTGTCAGCTCCGAACTCAAGACGCAAAGCGCCGCAATCGTAGATTTTGCCACGCAGCCGAGAAGCCCATATTCGCCGCGCCTTAGCATCAATCTCGCGATCGCTCTGGCTCTTTTCCTGGCTCTGAGCGCCTCTGTCATTTATGTTATCGAACTGTTGAACAACACCTTCACCAACCCTGAACAGGTCGAAAAAGAATTGGGACTGGCGATGCTCGGCATCTTGCCGCTCGTCGAGGACCGGGAACTCATGGCCAGTATCGCCGATCAGAAGTCCGGCCTGTCGGAGGCCTACCGCTCGCTTCGGACGTCATTGCAATTCTCCGGTGCGGAAGGCGCGCCACGATCGCTGGTTGTCACCAGTTCGGAGCCCTCGGAAGGCAAGTCGACGACATCGTTCAAGCTCGGGCAGGACTTTGCGGCACTCGGTGCGAGAGTTCTCATTGTCGACGGCGATCTTCGGAAGCCGAACCTTCATCGGCTGTTTGGTCTCGACAACACGATCGGGCTCAGCAATCTGCTGACAAACACCGTTCGCAAGGAGGATCTCGCTAGCATTTTCAGGGCGACGAAATACCCCAACGTGACCGTTCTAACCTCTGGGACGATCCCACCGAATCCCGCGGATCTGCTCTCGTCGCCGAAGATGGCTCTGATTGTCACCAATCTCGGCAAGCGCTTCGATGTTGTCATCATCGACGCTCCGCCGATCGTCGGTCTTTCGGATGCTCCTATTCTCAGCCGGCTCGCTGAGGGCACATTGATGGTCATCTCTACAAATCAGGTGACGCGTAAGTCGGCCAAGACCGCGTTGAAGCGCCTGCGAGCGGCTGGCGCGAACGTAGTCGGAGCCGCGATGTCAAAGTTTGCGGTGAACAAGTTCGATTACAACTACGCCTACAAATATATGAATTATCAGTATTACAACTACGGCACGGACACGAGTACTCCGAAGATTGAGGGCAAAGTCGATGATGGAGCAAGCCAGCCCGCTTATGCAAAGTCTCCGGCATTCAGTCGTCTGGTTCGTCGCGTCCGTTCTAGTGTTGGTGGCTTCCTCGATCGGGCTAAGTCGATTTCTTGAAACAGAAACACCGGCTGCTTCTCTTGCATTGGATCCGTTCAATGTCGACGCATTGATAGCTGAAATCACCGGCGACCTGAACGACACGAACAATGCTCCTGATCTTGATGCATTGCTTGCCAGGGCCAGGGGCGCGCTCGCCTTCGATCTGGCGGATGCGCGTCTCTATAGCCTGATCGGCGAGATCAAATACCGGCAGGGCGAAAAGGACGAAGCCTACCAGCTCTTCGATCAAGCCCGAAAATTGTCCAAAACAGAGATCCATGCGCTACAGAGATCCATAGGCCGCAAGATCGAAACAGGTGATTTGCCGAAGGCGGTCGGCGAGATCGACGCATTGCTGCGGCGATGGCCAGACCAATTTCCGGCAGTCGCCGACGGCCTGCCGACAATTCTCTCGAATCCTGATGGGTACCAAGCCGTGCTGACGGCCATCAGGGCGCAGGCGCCCTGGAGAGTCAGTCTGATCTACGCTCTTAGCAAAACTCCCGAGGGGATCGATTTTGCAAATCGTCTGCTGCTCGATTTGACCGGATCAAGCGCACCACCGAATTCGGGCGAACTGACTGCCGTGATCAGCGGCTATTTGCGTCAGAAGGAATATGGACCGGCCTATCGGCTGTTTCTTTTCAGCCTGTCCAATGAAGAGCGGAAGCTGGGCGGATATATTTTCAACGGCACGTTCGAGCCGGGCTCGGGCGGCAAACCTTTCGATTGGCAGGTCCGCGATCAATCGGGCTTGGAAATTGCGTTTGCAACATCCCAGGATGCGGTAGAGGGCGAGGGTGGGGCGACGATCCGGTTCTTGAACACCCCGGTCAAGAACACAGCTCTTCAGCAGTTCATTTCGCTGCCTGCAGGCTCCTACAAGATTTCCCTGGTTGCCTCTGCACGAAACCTGAAGCTTCCAAAGGAATTGTTCTGGTCGATCAGATGTGCGGGGCCAGCCGGCGAAATTGCACGGTTCAACGTTCCCGAGGGCACATATAACCGTCAAAATCTGAGCCAGGATTTCTCGGTTGGACCGGCTGACTGCCCCATGCAACTGTTGACGCTGCAGACCGCCGCCATTGCCGAGAGCTGGCGATTTCGATATGTCGGCACCTTGGTGATGCACAAATTGAGCATTGAGAGACTTCCATCTTGAACGACCGACCGTCGGAATGGGATAAATATCTTCTCGGCTCGGTCCTGTTTGTATCGCTGCTGATCGGTGGTGGTACTGCGAGCGGCCTTTACACGGACACTCTGATCGAGGTCGCGGCAATTGTCTCGGCGGCGACCGTCTTCACCCAAACCTCTGGCCAAAGAAGCCCCCGTTCGGCTCTGTGGCTGCTGATCTTTGCCGTGGCGTTGGCGGTTTTGCAAATCGTCCCACTGCCGGCGGCCATGTTCAACGGGTTGCGGCCGGAACTGCTGCTCGGAGATTCCTGGGTTGGAGAAAGCCGATTTCGCTTCATCAGCGTTGGGGTCGGCCGCACGGTCGAATGTTTGCTTTATCTTTTGGCCGCAGCCGCATTTTTTTTGGCCGTATTGCGTCTGCGTGCCGAGCAGGTCAGCGCGCTTCTTCCGTTTTTCTTCATGGGTGTTATCTGCAATGGTTTGGCGGGAGCGATTCAATATTCGCTCTCTGACGATATCGCTATTGTGGGGCTGTTTCCTTTTACGATCAATGCCGGGCTTTTTGCCAATGTGAATCATTTTTCGGCTTTGCTTTTTGTGTCTATTCCCTTCGTCGTCTATTACGGTCTGTTCCGCGGACATCTCTTGTCCGGATCCTTCGGCCTGATCGCGCTTTTGCTGCTTCTTTTGGCCGCCGGTTCCCGCGCCGGTGTTCTGATTGGGTTGGCGATCACCGTATTATCCGTGATCTTTCTCTCAGCCCGTTCGAGGGTGAGTGGATTCAGCGTTCTCCTGATTTTTATCGGGCTTTCGGTCTACACGATGAGCGCCTGGACCAAGCTGGATGCACAGGCGCTCGATCCGGCTTTCGGGCGAGGAGAATTCGCCCGAACCACAATCGAGGGGATCAAGGACAATTGGGCGACAGGTGTCGGATTTGGGAATTTTCAAAACGCCTATCAAATTTATGAAAGGGAGGGCATGATTTTCAAGCAATACGTGAATCATGCCCACAATGAATACCTTGAAATAGCCTTCGAAGGTGGCGTTCCGGCTATCCTGCTGATGGTAGGTTATTTCGTGTTGCTTTTCGCGGCATTGGTTAGAATTCGCCGAGACCCGCTCCAGAAAGCAGCGTTCCTCTCCGTTTCTTTTCTTCTTATTCATTCGCTGGTCGATTATCCGCTGCGAACCGCGGCATTGGCGATAACCTTTGCCTATATGAACGCCATCATCTTCCATAAAGGGTTTGCGGAACGCTTGACCCGCAAGACTGAGATGATCGAGATCGATCACAACGGCGACAAGCTACTTGTCCCCATCGGAACTTCGTCCTAGCCACCTCGTCGCCACGACTGGCACCGCCAGAATGAGGCGGGACGACTCTCAGTTGCCGCTTGGACGCATGGCGTTCTCTGAAAGCACTCTGACCGCCAGCTCGGGCTCTCCATTCCCAAGCCCAGGGCATATTTTCCCGCCCCTTCCGCGCGCCCCGGCTCGCTGAGCAGGAATTTCCCGATTTTGCCGGCTGCATGGAAAATTCATTCCCGAACTATTCGGCCGCAGGCCTGTCTTGCGTTGTTCTGGGCAGGAACGATCTGCTAGAACGCCCGCACGAGAATAGATAGTCCAGAAGTGCAGCTTGAACCGGGCGGCTGAGGAGTGCGCCCGTTGATGATACAGGCCCTTCTGTGGATGGCACGAAAGAACGATTACAGTCCATGAACATCGCGCTTACACACCTCCAGCGGCTTGAGGCTGAATCCATCCATATTTTTCGCGAGGTGGCCGCGGCTTTCGCCAAGCCGGTGATGCTCTATTCGGTCGGCAAGGATTCGTCCGTGCTCATGCACCTGGCCATGAAGGCATTCTATCCGGCCAAGCCGCCCTTTCCCTTTCTCCATGTCGACACGACCTGGAAATTCCGCGAAATGATCGCCTTTCGCGACCAGATGCAGCAAAAGCTCGGCTTCGACCTCCTGGTCCATGTCAATGAAGACGGCGTGCGTGACAACATCAATCCGTTCGACCACGGCTCCAACACCCACACCCATGTAATGAAGACGGTTGCCCTGCGGCAGGCGCTCGACAAATACGGGTTTGACGCTGCCTTCGGCGGCGCCCGACGCGACGAGGAGAAGTCGCGCGCCAAGGAGCGGATCTTTTCGTTCCGCAATGCCCAGCACGTCTGGGATCCGAAGAACCAGCGGCCGGAGATGTGGAAGATTTTCAACACCCGCATCGCTGCCGGCGAATCGATCAGGGTGTTTCCACTGTCGAACTGGACCGAGCTCGACATCTGGCAATACATTCTCCAGGAAGACATCCCGATCGTGCCGCTGTATTTGGCCAAGGAGCGGCCGGTCGTCGAGCGCGACGGCATGCTCATCCTGAGGGATGACGAGCGCATGCAGCTGCGGCCCGGCGAAACAGTGGAGAACCGGATGGTGCGGTTCCGCACGCTCGGCTGCTATCCGCTGACCGGCGCGATCGACTCGGAGGCCGACACTCTGGAGGCGATAGTCGGCGAAATGCTCACGGCGCGCACTTCCGAGCGGCAAGGTCGCCTGATCGACCGCGACGAAGCCGGCTCGATGGAAAAGAAGAAGCGCGAGGGGTATTTCTGAACATGCGCCATATCATGGCCAAGAGCCTCGCCCCAACCGACGGTGTCCGCGACTATCTGGCGGCGCAGGAACGAAAGTCGCTGCTGCGCTTCCTGACCTGCGGCTCGGTCGACGACGGCAAGTCGACGTTGATCGGGCGCCTGCTTTCCGACACCAAGCAGATTTTCGAGGACCAGCTGGCCACGCTCGAGCGCGATTCGCGCAAGCACGGCACCACCGGCGACGACGTCGACTTCGCGCTGCTGGTCGACGGCCTCGAGGCCGAGCGCGAGCAAGGCATTACCATCGACGTCGCCTATCGCTTCTTCGCCACGCCAAAGCGCAAGTTCATCGTCGCCGACACGCCCGGCCACGAACAATACACGCGTAACATGGCGACGGGTGCATCGACTGCGGATCTCGCCATCGTGCTGATCGATGCCCGCCAGGGCGTGTTGCGCCAGACCAGGCGGCATTCGATCATTGCCTCGCTGCTTGGCATCCGCCACATTGTGCTCGCCGTCAACAAGATCGATCTTGTCGGCTTCGACGAGGCGGTTTTTGAACGGATCGTCGCGGATTACGCACAGTTCTCACGTGAACTCGGCTTCCAGACGATCATGCCCATCCCTATGTCGGCCCGCTATGGCGACAACGTTACCGGCCGTTCCGACAGGACGGACTGGTATTCCGGCCCGACACTGATCGAACATCTCGAAACCGTCTCGGTCGACGAGGCCGCGGTCGAATTGCCGTTCCGGTTTCCCGTCCAATATGTGAACCGTCCCAACCTCGATTTTCGCGGTTTCGCCGGCACCATTGCCTCCGGCTCGGTTGCGCCGGGCGACGAGGTAGTCGTCGCCAAATCCGGCAAATCCTCGCACGTCAGGCGCATCGTTTCGCATGGCGGCGATCTTCAGCAGGCTATTGCCGGCCAGGCCATCACCCTTGTCCTCGACGACGAGGTCGAGGTCTCGCGCGGCAATATGCTGGTAACGCCGGCAGCGCGGCCGCAGGTCGCCGACCAGTTCGCCGCCAACATCGTCTGGTTCGACGAACATGCGTTGCTGCCTGGCCGCTCCTACATCCTGCGCACCGAGACCGACCAGACTAGCGCCACCGTCACCGACCTGAAATACCGCGTCAACGTCAACGACTTTGCCCATGAGGCGGCCAAGTCGCTTGAAATGAACGAAGTCGGCATCTGCAACATCTCGACGCGGTCGCCGATCGCCTTCGATCCGTTTGCCGAAAACCGCACCACCGGCGCCTTCATCCTGATCGACCGCATCACCAACGCCACGGTCGGGGCCGGCATGATCCTGCATTCGCTGCGCCGCGCCGAAAACATCCACTGGCAGTCGCTCGATGTCGGCAAGCGCGCCCGCGCCGATATGAAGAACCAGCGGCCGGCCGTGTTCTGGTTCACCGGGCTTTCGGGCTCGGGCAAGTCGACCATCGCCAATCTGTTCGAAAAGAAGCTGTTCGCCACCGGGCGCCATACGTACATTCTGGATGGCGACAACGTCCGTCACGGCCTCAACCGCGATCTCGGTTTCACCGACGCCGATCGTGTCGAAAACATTCGCCGCGTCGCGGAAGTGGCACGCCTGATGGCCGACGCCGGGCTGATCGTCATCGTGTCGTTCATCTCGCCGTTCAGCGCCGAGCGGCGCATGGCGCGCGAATTGATGGCCGACGGCGAATTCGTCGAGGTGTTTGTCGACACACCCTTCGAGGAATGCGCCAGGCGCGATCCGAAGGGCCTTTATGCGCGGGCGTTGAATGGCGAAATCAAGAATTTCACTGGCGTCGATTCACCGTATGAGGTGCCGGAAAAACCCGAAATCCATCTCGAGACACTCGGCAGATCGGCCGAGGAAATGGTAGAGGCCCTGGAACACTGGCTGATCGAGCGTGACATTGCCGAAGACCAATATGATAGCGGCGGCGGTATCTGACGACGAAGCGATGCTCGCCGTCTTCGAGCGCCTTGCCTTGGCGGCGGGGCGCGAGGTGATGCGCGTCTTTCAGACCGGCTGTGCGGTCGACCAAAAGTCGGACAGTTCGCCGGTGACGGAGGCAGATCGTGAGAGCGAGAAGATCATTCTTGCCGGGCTGCGTGCCGCATTTGCCGAGATTCCATGCGTGGCCGAGGAAGAAGCCTCGGCCGGGATTATGGCGCCGGATCTCGGCGACGCCTTCTTCCTGATCGATCCGCTCGACGGCACCAAGGAGTTCGTCAACCGGCGCACCGATTTTACCGTCAATATCGCGCTGGTTCGCCATGGCGTGCCGGAGATCGGCGTTGTCTTCGCGCCTTGCACCGGCCGCTTCTTTTCCGGCCGGCCGGGCAAAGCGGAAACGATCGAGATCAATGACGACTACGAGATCGTGGATCGCCAGCCGATTTCGGCAAGGGCCGGTATGGTGCCGCTGACCGTCGTTGCCAGCCGCTCCCACAACACGCCGGAAACCGACGCCTATATCCGCGCGCTTGGCGCCGCCGAGATCGTCTCGGTCGGCTCGTCGCTGAAATTCTGCCTCGTCGCCGGCGCCGAGGCGGACGTGTATCCACGCTTCGGCCGCACCATGGAATGGGACACTGCCGCGGGTGACGCAGTGCTACGCGCTGCCGGCGGCATGACGCGCACGCTGGATGGTGCGCCGCTCGCCTACGGCAAGCGCAACCAGAGCGATGACGCGGATTTCGCCAACCCGCATTTTATCGCAAGCGGCAAGGCTGCTGGATTTGGCTAGACGGTGATTGCGCAGTTCCAGACCCGTACGAAAGTGCGGGTGTTGCAAGTGACTTATGCAAGCGACCTCAGATACTGCTCGAGATCTGTAAACACAGCGGTACGATCCCCATCCAGCCGACAGTTGGGTCGGCGTGGCCGATTCGCTTCGTCCGGTCGATGCTGCGGGGCCTTCACACGGTGTATCCAAATTGCTGTATACCGATACACTTGAACGGCTATACGAGCGAGTGATGGCGTTCCACATCAAAAATCCCGAGACCGACGCGCTGGCCCGCCGGATCGCCGCACTTAAGAGGACTGGTCGGACAGAGGCCGTCCATGCCGCGCTCAAGCATGAGCTTGAGCGCGAACAGGCTAGACCGTCCCTGGTAGAGATGGCGTCAGGTTCTGCCGTGATCTGCGAGCCCGGGGCAAGCCTGATCACGGCAGGCCCGCCGACAAGGCGTTTCGCGACAGCCTGTACGAGAATGACTGATGTTCATCGACGCCTCGGCCCTGACGGCGCTGATGACCAACGAGGATGATGCGCGCGAACGCCTGGCCGGGACCCGGCGCGGCTGAGCGGTGTTGAACCGGACTTTACTTGGCTGGCCACGGTCCAGATTGGATCACGTTCAAGAACCTAAAATGCGGCGGGCTTGCTTCGGATGGTTAAGGCCAGGAGCGCCTCCGAAAGTCGTTTCTTCGCCCGCTCCACCCCGTTCTCGTCGATTGCCTCAACATCGAGGAACAAGTCGAGACCAGTCGCATGCTCGCTGATGACCTGAGGGCGCTGGGCGAGTTCACCCAGGAGGCCCTCGACTTCGTAGGGGACAACCTCCCGGCTGATCCCCTTCATGGCAATCGGTGCTAATGGACGCGCCCGGACAAGGTCGCGCACGAGCGCGTAAGTCTCATAGCTGAGGCAGATGCCGCCGGGCTCGGCAATCGACTGCAGCCGGGCCGCCAAGTTCGCTTCGGCTCCAATGATCGTGTAGTCCATCCGATCATCGGAACCGAAGTTCCCAACATTGCAATAGCCCGTGTTGATGCCCATGCGAGCTCGGAAGGGCCGTTCAACTCCGCGGTCATGCCACACCCTGTTCAACTGCTCCAGCCGACGCTGCATGTCGACAGCCATGCGCAAGCAGGCTCTCGCGTCTTCCTCGACGCCTTGTGTCTCGGGGTCTCCGAAGAACACAAGAAGCGCGTCGCCGATGAACTTGTCGACGGTGCCGCCGTGTTTGAGCGCGATCGTCGACATCTCGGTGAAGTACTCATTGAGGAGAAGCGTCAGGTCCTCGGGCTGGAGCCGTTCCACGATCGCGGTGAAATCCTTGACGTCGGAGAAAAAGATCGTGAGCTTCTTGCGCTCGGTCGCGATGGTGACGTCCTTCTGGCCGCTGAAGATGCTTTTGTAGATTTGAGGCGAAAGGTATTTGGCGATCTTCAATGAAATCGCGGCCAGGAAGTCGTTTGCCTCCGAAAGCTCCTTGTTGATGCCCTGAATCAACGCGGACTGCCGACGCTGCAGGAGAATGAACGTCAGGCCCGCCGCCGCCGCGAAACCGAAATATAGGAGCAGATACTTGAAGGTCAGCACGTTCGCAGCGATAGGCTGATTGACTGATATCTCCTGGATCCCTCGGACATCCCCTACCTTCCAGTCCGTCTTGGGGCTGTCCGGGTGTGAGTTATGGCAGGTCACGCACACTTGTCCCATTATGACAGGGGCCGCGGCGCGGACCTGCCGGTCAAACAGTGAGCCCGAGACTTCGATGATCGGCTCCTTCGGGTTGGCGCGCAAAGCCAAGATTGCATTCCGCTCGAAAACATCGAGCTGGTGGCGCGCGCGACCTTTGAAAGGCAGATCCGAGACGAACCGATATTTGACCGACCCGTCATGAGCGCTGATGCGCTTGCCGAGTTCGATAGAGAGGGTTGCTGGAATAGGGATCGCACCTGGCACGTCCCGATAGTTGTGCGTCGCAGTCACGGCGCCGTTAGCTTGCAGCACGCGTCCCACGACGTCGCTGCCGTAAAATCCGCGCATTTCGTCGATGATGCGGCTGATTTCGCTGGCTTGCCTGCGCAGCATCCGTTCCGACAGGTCTCGGAGGTCGAGCCAGGCTGCGACGGGCAGACCGATAAGGCCGATGACCACTGCCGCCACCAGGAGCGGTCCCATGGTGCGCTGCTGACGCGCAATCTGTTCACCCAGTCCAGCCATTGTGCAAGCGCCCGGCCGTCTTAGTATCTGAACTATAGCTCATTCCCGGCACGGTACCAGAGTCAGTCTTGGCTCGATGAAAACACGTCAGCCCTGCAACGTCGGACCGACCTTGAGCGGTTGTTGCGAAGCCCCGACCCTCACAGCGGATTTCGCATTCTGGCGCTAGACGGACAGTGAATCAGTGAAGGGATGTCGCAAAGCCGGTTGTGGCCGGAATGCGCTCCGCGATAACCGCTCAGGGTCAAAAAATTCACCTCTGGCAAGGTTGAGACTTCTGCGGTCGGAGAGCGCGTCGGAAAAGAAAGTGTCCCGCGAAACGTATCCGCGCGTCGGTCGCACTATGGAATGGGACACCGCGGCGGGGTGACGCCGTACTGCGCGCTGCCGGCAGCATGACGCGCACCTGAATGGTGCGCCGCTCGCCTGCGGTAAGCGCAACCAGAGCGACGACGAGGAGTTCGCCAATCCGCATTTCATTGCCAGCGGCAACGCTGCCACGGCCGCTTAGGCATCATGATGAACTCCAATCCCGTCCCGGCTCGTCGCCCCCCAATGACGCCGTCGCGGATGCGACGCCTGAGTGAGGCACTTGTTTTCAGGCGAACGCTCGTGGCAGGGAGTAACCATCCGGTGTGGATCGTGGCAGAGGCGCTTTCGCGTGTTAGACTGCTTGCATGGAGATCGACACCGACAAGATCGACGAAGCCGTTATGGGCCTGCTTTGGCTGACGCTGCATGAAGAGAGGCGCGCCTGGAAGGGGTTGGATTGGAATGCTCTGGATCGCGTGCACGAGAAGGGGCTGATCGCGAATCCGGCAAACAAGGCGAAGTCAGTGGTTCTGACAGATGAAGGACTGAGGCGTGCTGAGGAGCTATTCCGAACCCTGTTCACTCGCCCGGCGCCCTGAGCCAGAGCGCTGGACGGGCGCCTGCGAGCTGATAGCGCACATGGCTGAATTTCGACACCGGCAGCGCGCTGACCGCAGGCGGGACGGGCAGTGCTCTCGCCGTGGCGGCCAAACTCGTCTTCGTCACCTACGCCCAACGGGCGCATCCAGTCTGTTAAGGCAGTGGCAGGGAAGACCGCAGCCGCGACATGCTTCTCCCGGCGAATGGGCGCTCCCGGGCCGAGTTGCAGCCAGCAGCGGGTCGGCGCCGCTGCTGACACATGGGATGTTAGTGGGGCAGATTGCCACTGGCGATGCGAAATCTCTATGGCTGCGGATTTCCTAGGGTGGGTTTCTCAAGCACCAGCACATGACTACCAAGAGGCGATGTGTGAGTGCTCTTGACCTGGAACCCCTCGTCGGCAAGCGTTTCGATGAATTCGCCATCCGTTCCGGGCGGAACGCGGGCAACAACGTTCGAGGTGCGCCTCACAATATTGGAAAGCACCCTTCGCGCCTTGCCCGGGCCGATGTTGCGCTGCATGTGCTGGTAGACAGCCAGCAGCAGGACGATATCGTATTTCGGTAGAAGGATATTGCCGAGGCGTCGGCTGCCGAGATTCAGGCGATCGAACCGCGCATGCACCGGGGAGCCGCTCAATAACATTTTTGCAGTCTCGATGTGCGGCTTGGCGATGTCGATCCCGTGGATCGAGCTGGGTTTCAGCTTGGATATCTCATAGGCGACAACACCCATATTGCAGCCAACATCGAGAATGGATTTTCCGGCGTAGTCGACCTTTGCGGAGAATAGCCCGTCAAGTCTGTCGTCCCACGTTCCTGCAAAACCCCTTTTGAATCTTGACCACCACAAATCATCAGCTCCTTTGGGAAGAGCCCCCTTGAGCGCCTCCTACCACGAGAGAATTAATGGTCGATACCCATTCAACTGGAATTGATCACATTGACGAACCAAGGCAGGGACGTGTGCGGCGGCGTCACAACCCCATCACCCTGAGTGCCTCCGGAACCGGATAGCGGTTGCCGTCATAGCGCAGCCGGTAGGTCCGCTTCACAGACTTGGCGGGATGGGACTGGCATTCGCCATCTTTGTCGGGGGAGGGATTGTCGGTATCCGTCCGCTCGACCGCAATGATGTCATGATAGCCGTGGTGGCGCGCCGGGCTCATCGCCAGGCTGACCTGGCTGGAATGGAAGGATCCGGCGCAACTGGCATCGCCTTCGCCGCCAGTGCCGGCCACCACGAGACCGTCGAGCACCAAGCGCAGCGCATCGCTGGCGACGGCATAGAGCCGCAGGTCGGTTTCAGTGAAGGGAGTAGCCTGCGAATGGTTTGCCATTTCGATGCGCAGGCCGAAGGCGGTGACCTCAGGGGCCAGTGCATAGCGGCCGGTGTCGAATTCCACCTTACGGATCGCGATGGCATCATCGGTCATCAGTCCAGGCTGGAGCAGGCGCTGGCGCACCCGCAGGCTCTTTCTATCGACGACCAGTAGCTCGATGTCGCCGACATGCAGGTAGTCGCTGTTAGCACTGTCGATCAGCGGTACCGCGACCAAAAGTAGGTCGACATGGGCGGGCCAGATCTTGCAGGCCAGGCCGAATGGCGCATCGCTCTCCGGGAGCGTTGAGGCGATGCTCGTATGGGGTACAAGCGTGAACGAGGTGCCGTCGGCGCTCTTTCGGGCCTTGGGATAGGCCTGCTGCACCAGGGCGGCGGCATCCCCGCAATCGCCGGCCGCTGCCCGGGCGGGCGACAGGCTGGCGAGGGCGGCGCCGAGCAACAGGACAGGCAACACTATTCGCATGGAGTTCTCGCGTCGCAGGGCCGGGTTCGGCCAGGGCCCTTCTACGCGAGATTGGTGGCGGCGCACAGGGTGTAGGGAAGTGACGGCTAGCTCCACCCGCTGCGTCAGGACCATAGGTATCCTGGAAAGTCGTAAAGTCCGAGCTCGCTTAGGGACGGTGATCATGAGAACGCCGCCCGAGCGGCCAATTTTTGCCAATGCTGTTCGAGCTACCTGAAACAGATACTGACAATGTGATCTCGATTGCCTTGTCGCGCTCCGATTAGATAAAGAAGCGCTCCGACAAGAAACCTCTACAAAACCGGACCTCGCCGATCCGTCAAGCGCACCTTCTAGGGTGTACATTCCAAAGTTAACTCGGCATGACCTCCGTTTCTGACCCCCTGAGCCGGGCGCGTTCGCTGTCGGCGCCGTATCGAAGCAGAACCAATGCCGCGCCTGCTTCGGCTTTCCGAAACCCCAGCGTGTCTTTCCTTGAGACTTGGCAGCACGGCGCGTTCAATCGGAACCGTGCTGCCTTCAATGTACAGCCAGTCCAATCATCCGGCGAGCTTGTAAACGCCGGCAGCCTTTTTGGCAGCTGCGAGCGCCGCATTCATGTCGAGTTCTTCGAGGACAACCAGGTCGTTTATCCAGCCGCTTGCCCGGACCGCCAGTGCTAGGTCCATCCCATCGGCCTGGTCCGGAACCTCAGCATTGATGACAATATCATAGGCGCCGCGAGTAAACATCATACCGGATACCTTGCCACCAACGCTTTCCAAAACCGCCTTGATTGCAGCTTCTCGGTCTGAGCCTTGTATCAATTCCTTGTAGGCATGGGGCGGACAGTTTCCCAGGATTGTCACTTTCATGGGTATTCCTCCCGATCTTGTACTAGTTTCGTTATTGGTCATTTGACCAACACGGAGCTACGAGGACAGTTGGGTCAGCCGTAACCCTGCATCGCAACGCTCTTGCTCGTATCCAAAGCTGGCAGCGGGAAAGGTTCGACCTGCCCTGCGGTCTTGTCCAGATACTGCATCAAGGCCGTCACGAGGTGGTAGAAAATGCTCGCGGGGACCTCCGTTGCCAGTGACCTTCCGCGCTCGTCAATCCTGTCGATCCACAAGCCAAGCGGTGCGGGATCGATATGCCATTTGAAGAGGCGGGCGACACGAGCTTCGATCTCGGGTTTCAGATCAGGCCCCGCCGATGCCGTCCAGGGCGACGGCCGCCTTGACGGCTTCGCATTGCGGCCAGCTGCGGGAGAGCCGGTCGAAGGGAATTCCCTGCCGCGACACAGCTGCATAAGCCAGGCCCGTGGCCCGGTTCAATCCGCTGGCGATCGCCGACGAATAGAGCTTCCTGGCGTAGGCTGCCAAGTCTTTCTGCCCGCTTGCCCGCGCGAACTCGACGAGGAGCGAAGCCCATTCGAAATGGTGCCCCGGTTCGGTCCACTGTCCCTCGTCTCCCGGCAACGGTAGCCAATTGACGTCGAAATGTTCCCCAAGCGTCCAGCTTCCCGGGTCGAAGAAATGGCTGCGAATAGATCGACGACGCGTGCCGCCCGACGGAGATATGCACGCTCGCCGGTGACGTCATGCCAGGCAAGGAAGGATTCCAGCATGTGCATGTGCGGGTTCGAGTACCGCACCCCCTTCCAGCCGGGGGTCTCGAGGAAGCCGTTCAGGCTGACGTCCTCGAGATGGGTGTCGATGAAATGGAACGTCTCTTGTGCCAGCTGCAGGGCATCCTGATGGCCGCATCGGTGAGCATGGGCAAGCGCCAGGAGCACGCAGGAATGGTCGTAGGCGTCCTCCGCCGGGTCAGCCACGCTGCCGTCGGAATTAAGAGTGCGCACCCAGCCACCGCGATCGGTGCGGCCGTGTTTGGCGATGAACTCGATGCCGTGGTCGATGAGTTTGTCGGCCGGTCCAGCCCAGCCGCGTTCTTTGGCCACCGCGAAAGCGTAAATCTGGCGAGCCATCGTACGCGTGCGCTTGGGTTTGCCCAACGGCCTTGCATCGAAACCGAGCGCCTCGTGGAAGCCGCCATACGCCTCGTCGACACCTGCAGTGGACCACAGCGGCAGGGTTTCGTTGAAGAGCCAGTGCTCGACCCGCTTGCGCCATGACCCGCTGATGATGACCCGGTCGTCCGACCCCGTGAACTTCGTTTCAAGGCGTCCGCTCTTCTCGAGTTCTTCGACGACTTTCTTCACGTTCTGGCTGTGGCTGACAGGAGCGACGAATACCGCGTCCGGTGTCGTCACCACCGCCACATGCTTCATTCCAACGACTGTCAGCAGTCTGCCCTGGCTTCTGAGATAGGAGTTGCCGCAATCCATGGCGACAACGTCGCCCATTACGACATTGCCGTCGCGGTCCGTCGGGCTGGCTTCGAGCAGCGATTGCCACGATCCAAGGTCGTTCCAGCGGAAGGAAGCCGTAACCATCGCAATACCGCGTGCATGCTCCATGACTGCGTAGTCGATCGACGTCGACGGGACAGCCGAATAGAAGCCCTGGGGCAGGTAGATGCCCAAGACGTCGGTCCGTGCAGCCTTATGGGCCCGTTCCGCGGTGTCCCAGATGTCTGGCCGGAACTCGAGAAATGCCTTCCGCATCGTGTCGGCACGAAACAGGAAGATGCCGGCGTTCCAGTAGAATCTTCCCGAAGACACATATTTGCGGGCCGTCTCGGCATTGGGTTTTTCGACAAAGTGCGAAACGGAAACGGCGGCCTGGCCGTCACCATTTGCCGTGACCTCGATGTAGCCGTACCCGGTTTCGGGATGCGTCGGCTTGATGCCGAATACGACAATGCTGCCTGAATCGGCGGCAGGCATGCCCACCTCGACGGTTTCCCAGAATTGCGTTTCGGTCGATATCTGATGGTCGGAGGGGACCACGAGCACAAGCGCGTCCCCGCCATATTCGGAGATCGTGTGCAAGGTGGCTATGGCCACCGCAGCGGCGGTATTGCGGCCGACGGGTTCGAAAATCGGGCTGCCGCCGTTCAGGCCGAGCGGACCGATTCGAGATAACGCGGTCGGCATGCCGTTCGGAGGCTATCAGATAGATCGGCGTCTCGCCGTCCGACCGCGCCTTGAGGCGTCGGACAGTCTTCGCGAGCATGGAGCCGTCGCCCGAAAGGTCGTGAAATTGCTTGGGGTTGTCTTCGCGCGAGAGCGGCCACAGCCGTGACCCGACGCCCCCGCTCATGACAAAACTTACGATCCGCTCCGGCATGGCCCAGTCCTCTCAAAATGTCTGGTTGTAAGCTCCGAGCTCTGGATTGCGGCGCAGCACGGCATCGACAGCCTCGAACATCTCGCGACGTCCTTCCGGCGAGACTGGGCCTCCCACGACGACAACAATTTCCTGCTTGTTCGACGAGGCCCTGACCAGACCCCAGGTGCCGTCTTGGGCAACGACACGCACCCCCACTCACGGTGAGGAGATTGGCCACCGGCTGGCCAGCGAACTCGATCCCGTCCGCCTTCATTTTCGTGAATTCCCCGACAACTTTCGCGACGACGCCGTATTTGAGCTCGTCGGGGCAGTGGGGCGACATCGTCGGCGTGCCGAAGGTCAGCGGCAGATCGCGGTAGAGGTCGGCCATGCTGCTTTGCGGGCTGCGATCCAGCATCTGGCATATGGCGATGGCCGTGACCAGGCCATCGTCATAGCCGCGGCCGATCGGCGGATTGAAGAAGAAATGCCCCGACTTGTCGAAGCCAGCTATGGCATTGACGAGTTTGGCAACGCGCCTCTTGATGGCAGCTACGGAAGTAGTGACCAGTGATGGTGTCGGGAACTACACCTATTCGGCCGATCAAGGTGCGAAGCGCCATGCCGATCGCCTGCACGCCACCAGGTTGAGTTCGGGCTTTTTCTCCCGGTCTGGATGGCCGAACCACCAGCGCGCGTCGTATTCCCGAAAGCCAGTGGCTTTGATGAGAGCACTGCTTTCAAAGACGAATGTGTTCGGCCTGGCTTGGCCGACTATGTCCAGGGTCACGGTTTTGATCCGCTATTGCGCGCAACAGTCCTAGCACGCTGCCGGGCGCGGGCCCCTTCAGGAATTGGAGTAGTCCTAAAACGCTGGTTCGCGCCGCCTCAATAGGAGTATGCCCGCCGATGGCCGAAAGGAGGTCTCGTGCAAGCATGGCCATTTGCATTCTCCAAGATGCGTTCTGCTCGGGCGCCAACAACAAGGATGGGTGCAAGATGCCGCTGACCGCATTCAGGTTTCCCTTCCCCGACAATGTCGAAGAAAGGTGTTTCGAACGCATGGCTCGGCTCCTTAAAGACATTCTAGTGGAAATCGAGAGCTATCCGCCGAACTCCGCCCGTCCGGAGAAAGGATGATGGACTGTGCCGCGTTCGTCTTGGAGGCGATGGGCACGGCGAAACCCCGACCGCATGTACACGACCATCAATACCGCGGAACGGTCCGCGGACGGCAGGTCTGTCTGGGACAGCAGATGTTATTCGTCGACAGGACGAGAGCTCATTTTCGGGCCGATATCGACGACCATGATCTCCGGCGACACGCCGAAGCGCACCGGCAGCCACGATACGCCCAAACCCCCGGATACGATCATGTGCCGCCCACCCTCGACGATATGCCCGTAGGCGAAGCGCTGTCCGTAGGCTGAATTGATGATGGGGGGGCCGATGAATGGCAAGCGCACCTGTCCGCCATGTGTATGGCCGCATAACGTCAGGCTGACACGGTCAGGGACAGTAATGAAGATGTCCGGTTCATGCGCAAGGAGCAATATCGGATTGCCGTCGTCGGGTATTCCGGCCATTGTTCCAGGCAGATCATCGACGCCCTTGTACACGCCGCGAGAAAACGGCATGGCCCACTGGTCGCCAAGACCCGCGAGCCAGAATGCTGGGCCATCCTGCTGACGGATAAGCGTGGCGGTGTTCTCGAGGACCGGAATGCCATTGTCGACGAGGGCTGCGCGGACGCTATCGACACCGTGCCACCAGTCGTGGTTGCCGAGAATGGCGTGGCAGCCGAGTGGCGCGGAAAGCTTCGAAAGTGAATTGCCCCAAACAGTGTCGGGCACGATCCCAGTGGCATAGCGCGGCAGCAAGCCCATCACATAGTCGCCAAGGAGAAGGATGATATCGGGCTGCAGGCTATTCGCAACACCGACGATCTCGTCGATCCTGGAAACCGACATCCAGGGCTCGCAGGCATGGATGTCAGCGATCACGATGATGCGCAGCGGCTTGGCAGTCGTCGGCCAGCGCGGCGGTAGGAGGTTGTAGCGAGTGACACGCAGTCGAAACCGAGGTTCAATCGCGACGGCATAACTCACCAGCCCGAATGCCGCGAGCGACATGGCGCCAAAGAGCTTCAGGAATGACCGCCGCGACGTCAGCACTTGTACTTCCCAGCAGAATGAGGTCGGTTTTAGAGATCGCCACGAATTCAGCTGCGGCAGCCTGAACCAAATCAACGCGTGAGGCCTCGCGGGGTCAATAGTTTCCCAAATCGGCGTCACCTGCAAGCATTGGTCTTTATTGCGCAGGGGAGGGAGCTCGGGCTAGGACCCGTCAACTGCTCCGATTTGCCACTGATCTCGGGCGGATGGTGTCGTTCCCTTCCGGATGAATGCGTCGCCTTAGATGGCGAGCGCCTCCATCTCGGCACCGTTCACTTGATCCCGTTTTTCGTCGCTCGCGGAATCGACCGCGCGCCCAACTTCAGGCCCGTTTGGTTGTCGTGACTGCGATCAGCTCGACCAGGGCCACGCGATCGAGGAGGGCGCCGTCCGCGCCAGGTTTGCGTGATGCGGCAGAACAGGGGTGTTCGATGTTGCTCCACGTCGATGTGCCCGTCCGATGGTGATGCAATGTGGAGCGCGAGGCCTGTCTTGCGAGCGAGTTGTTGCAGTTCGACCTTCCACAACCCGGCTTTGGTCATCCAGCTTCGAGCCGACCGCTTCCCGCCTTTGACGTATCGCATGCTTCGGCTGCTGACGTATCGCATGCTTCGGCTGCGCCTCGACAAGATTGCGGCGCTCTCGAGTTGAAACCGGAGGGCGAACTTTCGTCGGCTGCAAACCGGCTTCTTACCGCTCTCGCAGTGTTTCCTGCTTGTATTGCATCATTGGCGAGAGAAAGTAGCTGATGATGCTGCGCGTGCCAGTCTGGGATGTTCATTCGGACCCGAAGCTTGGTATCTCCAGTCTCCTCGGTTCGGTCCGAATGGACCACCTACAGAAAGCTCACAACTAGAGCCTGTTCCATCCCGATGGCATCGGGATGGAACTCTATCTCTTTTGCTCGAGCAGATCTTCTCCGAAAACCGGGCTCCCGCCTTTTGCTACGCTGACTTCGGTTCGGGATCATGGCTTTGAGGTGCTGTTTATCCAGTCCTTATTTGGCCACGGCAGCCCCGCGTTCCTTCAGGTCACATAGAATGAGGCTGCGCCGAGCGAGAGATGTGGGGAAAGGGTGGCGAACTGTATTTGCGATGCGCCGCCGGCCCCGTCACTGTCGAAAAAGAGCGCCCCGGTTTCACTGTTGTAGATGATATGATCGGAACTGTCATGCGCGGCTGCACCAACAAAGAAAGCTTTGGATGGAAGCCCTCCCGCCTGAAGCCCGGCAAAAACGGTATCGCTGAGATGGAACGTGTCCTGGGAGCGCTTGAAGTCGGTGATCTTATCGACATTGCCGGCTCCAAGAGCAGTATTGAACGAGAAGGCATCGTGGCCTCCGTAACCGGTCAAGACGTCGGCGCCGAGCCCGCCGTTGATGACATTGTTGCCGGCATTGCCCTGGATGGTCTGGGCGAACTCGTTGCCGGTGAGGGTCATTGCCTTCGTGCTTGACGGGTTGTTGGTGGCGAGAAGCTCGATCTCCGAGCCGGCCGAAAGCGCATAGCTCACCGAGGCGAGCACACTGTCGTTGCCGCCGCCCACCGCTTCAACCACCTTCTCGTTGGCATTATCGACATAGTAGGTGTCGTTGCCGCCATAGCCGATCATCGTGTGGCCGCTGGTTCCGTGGAATACATCGGCGCCGCTGGTTCCGTATAAGGTGCCATCGCTGGTGCCGTCGGAAGGAGGGACAGTCCCGGTCCCAGACCCAGTCTCGGTCCCGGTCGAGCCAGTGGTTGGGATAGTGACGTTCGCACCCGTGACGGTGTCGCCGCTGTCCGCCTTTTGATACAGCTGAATCCCATCGACCTGCATCTGCATCGACGAAGGGGTCGAGCTATCGAGAGCCGTGTGCCATCCGGCCGCGTTGGAATTCGCGACCCCGGTGTTCATGATCAGTTCCATCGGTTCATTCGGAATCGGCGCCTGCGCGCTGGTCACTTGCCCCATCTGTTTCCCGTCGAGATACCAGGTGATCGATTGACCGGGATCCCAGTTGATGCCGTACGTGTGAAAGCCGGCCGTGAGGTCGACGCCGCTGTCGACGACGCCACCGGCCACCCCTGACGGCCCGTGGAGGTGGTAGGAGAACGTTTGGTTTGCCGGGCCCGAACCGGTGAATCCACCCTCCTGCATATCGATCTCAAAATTGTCGCCGCTGCTGCCGGCGCCTTGGCCGGGCATCAGCCAGAGGGCTGGCCATGCGCCGTCGCCGCTCGGCGCCTTCATGCTAATCTGAAGATAGCCGCCATCGAATTCGAAGTTGCCATAGCTGCTGACGGCGCCGGACGTGACAGGGAATGTCTGTGCCGACCCCTGAGCCACGCCGTTGACGGGCACTTTGATTGCCGTGAGATTCAACAGCCCGTTGCTCACCGTAACTTGGCTCGGCATATCGTATTCGGCATTAAACTGGTTGCCCATCCCACTTCCGCCCGATCCATTGCTGTTCCATGGCCAGCCGTTGGCGGCATTGCTGGTGAGGTAGGTATGCCAGTCGCTGTCGAGCGCCGTACCGGAGAAGTTTTCCTCGAAGACGAGGTCGCTAGAGGCGAAGCCTGCGGGTGCGGAAAGAGCCATTCAGTGATCCTTTTTGGCGTTGAAAACAGGGAATTCCACTGCCGCGCATCGCCAGGCGCGCGACATATCGCATGCTCGCAGTTGGGCACTGCGAACGGATTTCAAACCAGCGGAGATTTGGAAGTCGTCGCCACAGACATTCTTGTCGAGCGAGCTTAACGTTGAACTCGCCATCGAAGGTGAGTTGTGTCGACGGGAATGCTCATCAGGCGCTCCCCCGTGAAACCATGAACGGTGTCGCTGCCGACGCACGCAAGGTGTCCAACGGTTCGAGCCGCGGCCAGAATGAAGTCGAGCGCAGCTCTTCCGGCGGATGCACCGCCAAGCTTGCTGTTTAGCATGAGCACTGTAGATCCTTAGTTAATCGCGTTTTTTTGTTCTTCATTCCACCCGCGCCCCTAAGTAAAACGCAGGCATTTCCGCTGTCCTGAGTTGTTCACACACCGTCCCTTCGTGAATTGATCATTCGAGGACAATGTACGGAACCCCAGCGACCTTACCGCCTTTTGCGGCGAGAATGAGGCTGGGCAAAAACTTATCAACACTTCTCATACAGGAGGTGCGGCTTGTCGAAATGGCGGAACGTGGCGCTAGGGCGTGAGGCGCTTCGGCGCGGCGGGGCGGCCCCGCGGATTGTCAAATTTGAACTGCGCAACCGGTCGCCAAAGCTCCAGCTTGTGGCCGTCTGCTAACCGCCTGGCGTGCTCTTTCACCGCGTCGTGGTCTGCGCAAGCATGGTCGACCCCGCCCACAAGCTGGCCGTGTTCGTCCAGAACGTAGACACGATAATGCGGCATCGCTTGTCCCGACCGGCGACGACATTCTAACGGTCAGCCTCGCTGTGGAACGCCGAAATTTGGTTCCCTATGGGTCACATGCGATGGGCCGCGCGCCGGGTGAGGGTGCACGAAAATCGCCGGACGATGCGCTTTGGAGTGGCGGATTGACGCTCTCGATATCGCCAGCGCCGGCGGTCAACAAGGCATCTGCGAGATTTTCCTGTCGGCCAAACCGTTTGCCTGCAATGCCTGCATCGGCGCCGGCTAGGCTCTCCAGCCTCGGACCCGTGATAGCAGATGCTGTGACAAAGCCTCGGCGGCCTCGCCGAGGCGCGTCGTGGCATAGGCGAACGCAGTAAGGGCAAAGCCCGCCATGATCGCCCCGGCCCGGCGGGCGGCGCCGACCTTGCCCCGCATGGCCGTCAGGTCGCTCGCCACGGCGCGCGGCAGCACCTCCCGGACGTAGCGCTCTTCGGCTCCGAGGCCGTCTTTGGACCCTGCCCCTCAATACTGCCTTGGCGGTGCCCTCGACGAGGCAGCGGTGGACGAAGTATTTCCACGTGGTGCGCTGGACCGGAACAGCGTGCAACACACGCGCCGCTGGCCGATACGCCCCAATAGCCTCCAGGCTATAGGCGGGCGGCCCGGATGCAGAATTCCGTCTCCTCGCAGCTCTCAGCCTTACCGCCGATCCTTGCTCGGCCGCTGACGGGGAACCCGAGCTTGCGGCGCCCGAGATCCGGCGCGAAGCCACCGGCGCGCCGCAGCACGTCGGCGCGCACCGACATGTTGGCCCCGATCGGGTTGCGGATGCGCCCGTCCCGCACGTGCATGCCGGCGTAGGTGCAGCCCACCACCCAGTGGAACTCGGCGGGAAACCAGGAGGGTGGCGGCACTTGCCACAGCGGCTCAACCGGGCCGCCGGCGCCCAACACGGCTGGATCCCGATAAGCCTCCAACAGCTCCTCCAGCCAGTGCGGGTCGGCGACGGCGTCATCATCGAGGAAGGCGATCACCCGGGCCGTGCTGTATTCCGCCCCTGTCATGCGCCCGCCCGACAAGCCTGGTTGCCTGGCATTGGCGAGGACGGTCACGCAGGCAATCTCGCGCGCGGCGCGCTCTAGCAAGGCCTCGTTGTTGTCCACGACCACGACGATTTCACGCGGGGCAGGCGTTTGGGTTCGGACGGACCCGACCGCCCGCTTCAACTCTTCCCAGCGGTCGAGAGTGTGCGCGCAGATCACGACGGAAGCTTCGGTCATGGGCTTCCCGGACGGCTTCTGAGGCCCGGCGGGTCTCGCGGCTCTGCGCCGCCCGGGCCGTTGCGGCTTTGAGGATGTTCCAAATCACGCTTCCGTCATTGCGGATATCGAACTGGTCGTGTTCGTCGGCGGGATAGCGTCCGCTGTCCTGCCGCGACGCCAGCCGCCACACGATCCAGCCAGCGCACCTGGGATCGCGAGCGAGCGTATCGAGCCATATGGCGTAAGCATCGGCGGAGTTCCGATTAGAGCGGGCATAGCCGAATTCCTCCAGAAGGACCGGCTTATTGGCTCGGGCCGCCAGTTGGCAAAACTCGGGAATCTGGTCGTCAAATTGCTGGACTGTGAGGTTGTAGTAGAGCGGGTAGCCGTGCCAGGTCCCGAAATCGAGAGTTGGGATCGTCAAATCGGACAGCTTCTCGGAAACGTTGGCGTGCCCTGAGCTGACACGGTGATTGGAATCGAGGGAGTTCACGTAGGCCGACATTTCGGCAGTCCAGGCCAGCCGCAAAGCCTCTGGGCGTGCATTACCTTCGTTTCATCAGCTCCCAGGCCATGATCGTTGGATCATCCCGGTAGGCAAGTCCGGTTAGCAGGTTGACGCGCTGTACGACGTGGCGGACCCAGGTCCTGTAATCCCGTTTCGTCCGCGGGTCATCGAAGAAAAACGTGGACTGGTCTTGGCTCCCATACCAAGCCCGCATCTGCTGGGCGCCACCCGTGTAGGCCCAGAAATCCAGGAAGGCGATGATGAGCCTGAGGCGTCGCTTGCCGGCTTCGGCGACGAGGAAATCAATCTTCTGCATGCCGTTCGCGCCGTCATTGATCGCCATCCCGTTCTCGCCAGGGTCCCAAGAGAGCAGGTACATTCCTCTCACAGCGAGATCGCTGGCATCGGCCTCCAGCCGCAGTTCCAGATCATAGCAGTGCTTCCGTCGAGCGACCCGATCACTGGCTGGAGGAAGATACGAATCACGTTGGCCCCCATGGCCACCGCGTCATCGAGAACGCGGATGACTTCGTCCTGCGACCCGAAAGTGACATAGTGGTTGTTCACGCCGGTCACAAAGAATGGCCTGCCGTCGACCGTAAACGCCGTGCCGGACGTCCTGATGAAGGACGCTGGCGACAAGTTGTCCGCGGCGCTCACGGCCGCCGGAATAGAGCAACGCGAACACCAGCACACGCCATCCGGCGTTGCGCAGCCCGTATTTCGCCCGTTGCCAGCCGATTATCATCGCGGCATGTCGCTCTCGCCGGGCGCCGAGTGCAATGGGCCCTAAGGATTACCCCCTCTGGCGGCCTCGCACAGCCCGGCGTCAGTCGGCATAGTGGTGCGCGGCCGATTACGGTCGCTCGAGTATGGAACCCATGCTGTCAGACACCGCTCCCAACCAAGAGTTCGGCTCTTCGCATTGGCGAGTCCCCGCGGTAGTAATAGGCGGGGAGCTGAACGGGCTCGGCGTGTGCCGCAGCCTTGCCCTGGGCGGGATGCCCGTTTGGGTGGTCGACCGCAAGCGCTCGAACCCGGCGCTGTGGTCGCGCTACGCCCACCCGGTCCTGGCAGACTCCCTGCATGGCTCTAGCTTCGTGGTCTTCCTCCGCGATCTTCGGAAGCGGATCGGCGAGCGGCCCTTCCTGGTCATCACGGATGAGCTGGCACTTCTTACGATCTCGGAATACCGCAAAGAGCTGGAGGGGCTTTACCACTTCCGCCTCCCAACTCACGATACGGTTATTATGCTGCACGACAAAGCCAGGTTCCACGAGAGCGCCGGGGAGCATGGGTGGCCAGTGCCGAACGGCGTGGTCGTGCGGGATCTCGCGGGCGTTCGCAAGATCACGTCGCTCCGCCTGCCGATGATCCTGAAACCCGCCGACAAGCGCCACTTCCACGAGGGGCATGCTCCCCGCCTGGTCACCGCGGAGAGCTACGCTGACGCCCTCTCGGCCGCGGAGAGGCTGCTGGCTCAGACCGGCGAAGTCCTGGTGCAGGAGACCGTCGAGGGACCGGACGACAGGATCTATTTCTGTCTGTTCTACCGGGGACGCAACGGCGAGACGCTCGGCATGTTCACCGGGCAAAAACTCGCCAGCACCCCGCCGGGCACCGGGAGCACGGCGTTCTGTACGGCCGCAGTAAACGAGGAGTTGGAACGCACCACGAAAGACCTCCTCGATCAGGTTAACTACTTCGGATTTGGCGGCATCGAGTACAAGCAGGATACCAGGAGCGGACGCTTTCTGATAATAGAGCCGACGGTCGGGCGCACGGACTGGCAGGAGGAGTTGGCGACGCTCGTCGGCGTCAATATCCCGCTGATAGCCTATCGGCACGAACTCGACCTGCAGCCATTGCCGGCCGGCCCGGGTGACGGTCGCGTGGTCTGGCAGGGTTCATGGATCGAGCGGATCCGCTTTGGCGCGAAGCCGATCCCGCCTCACTCCGTCGTAGTGGATGGCTACTGGCGCCGGGACGATCCGCTGCCGGCCCTGGTGCATTATCCTTGCGACGTGGCGCGCGCTGTGGCTTTTTATCTGCCTCCCTGGCTCGCGGGCTCGCGGCGGACAGCTGGCAAGGCGCCTCGCTCGAGGTGGTTCTCGTCAAAGCTGTCGTCTCCTTGAATCTGCCGTGAGAACAACAATGCGCATTTGTTTGAGTCTCGATCCGTCGCGGCCGCTGCGCTGGCATCTGTGGCTGGCAGAGGCGCTTGCTGAAGTGCCCGGCAACGATGTCTCCTGCGCTTTCGCGGCCGGCTGCCGCCCGCTGCCGTTGATCTTCCGCCTGCTGCTCGAACTCGAACGACTAGTCTATGGCTTTCGCGGGAACGGTGCCACCGACCCCGTCGAGGCGGCGCTGCGATCCCTGCCGCCGTGTCCGGCCGACCAAGTCGACGTCGTGATCGATTTGAGCGGAGAGGACCCACTCCCGGCGGGCCGGCGCGTGCTGACGCCGCTCTTCAACGGAGCACGCGGCGAGATCGGAGTGATGGCGGCCTTGACGAATGATCAGGACCTTCAGGTCGACGTGCACGATACAGCGCGCCCGTCGCAGCCGTGGATGGCGCGTCCGGCCAGTACAGACCGTGAAGTGTTCGCGGCGAGTCTAGACAGCGCGCTATCCTGCGCTGTGATGGTGATCCTCAAAGTCTTGCGCGAAGACGCTGGCTCAGCGTCCAGTGTTCACGGTCCACGGACCATCGTGCCTTCGCTTGGCGCGCTGCCGGCCCTTACATGGGCGACCGGCGCGGTGGCATCGAAGGCAGTCAGGTTCTTGGATAACCTGGCCAGAGGCGGCAGGGCATGGGGTATTGGCTGGCGCTTCGATGAATCAGCGAGTCTGCTCGACAAGGGCGAAGCAGTCTTTCGGGTGCTCACCGCAGGTACCGACAGCTACCTTGCCGACCCGTTCCCGTTCCGGCACCGAGGGCAGGATTTCATCTTTGTCGAAAAGTACCTTTACTCGAAGAACCGGGGGTGCATTGCGGTCGTGCCAGTGGGCCGGAACGGGACCGCCGGCGCACCGCAGATCGTCTTGGAGGAGCCGCATCATCTCTCGTACCCGTTCGTGTTCGAGCATAACGGGCAGATTTGGATGATCCCCGAATCGGGGGCTGCCAGGAATGTCAGCCTCTACAGGGCCGTGGAATTCCCGTATCGGTGGATGCGGGAGGCCTGCCTCATCGACGGCATCGAGGCCTACGACACCACGCTGCTGCGCCACGAAGGCGGCTTCTGGTTTTTCGTCAGCCCCAGACTGTGGAGGTCCACGTCCTGGGATGTCCTCAGCCTCTACCGCTCCGAGAGCCTGACCGAGTTTTGGACGCCCCATGCCGCAAACCCCGTCCTGATCGATGCCACGCTCAGCCGCCCCGCAGGCGCCGTCCTCCGATACGGCGGACGCACGCTACGCCCGGTCCAGGAGTGCGCGCTCGGCTATGGCGGTGCAGTGACGTTCTGCCAGATCGATGCGCTCGGCGAGTGCGATTTTGCCCAGACCCCAGTTGGTCGCATTCGGTCCGGACCGTTCGGGTGCCACACCTACAACCGCCAGTCCGGCCTTGAGGTGATCGACCTGTTCGGTCATGTCCGGGGGTTGCGAGAGGTCACGACCTCTTATGGGCTGATTGCCCCCGAAGCGCCAGATAGCCGCCGAAGTGGAGCCGACGGAATGAGGCGAGACATGCGGCGCAAGCCACCAGTACAAAAAGCCCATTGCCGCCGTGATAATCGTGCTGGCCGACAGCGCGCTCGAATTGACGAGTAGGACCGACTGCACTTCCAAGACATGGCGCGCACGCTCCAGGGCCGCAGCAAAAAAGCCCATGAGATGGCTTTTTGATCGCCGGACCTGTCCGAGCTCGAGCTCTCCGCTCGTTCGCCGAGATCGGGGTCAATTGCGCGGCTGGACGTCGGCTAGGCGCGGTTCGAAACTTTCGTCGGCCTAGCACCTTATCGACCTGCCGCTCCAACCCGCGGGACAATCAGTTAGCGACCGTCGTGACCCCACCCTTGAGTAGCCCGTATTGGCCACTTGCACGGCGCAAGCATTTAGCAAGCCTTGGGCCGAAACAGGGTGCGCCATATCGCAATCATATTCTTCTGCGCGCAGACGAGGCCTCAGGTCGTGCAATGTCACGACAAGCCTGGCACCTTGCGGCGATTTCAGCGGCAGGTAGAAGTGAAGGCTTGCCCGCTGCGAGGTTCCTTGCGGGTGATGTTGCCCTTGAGCTCACGACGGGCATCGGGCTTGCCTGTTGTAATGGTCCACGCACGTCTCTTCAGCATCCGGTCCGCCGAGTCAGTGCCGAACGACCAATTTTCCAAGCGTGTACCATGGCCCCTCCCCGCGTATGGCGAGCGTGATGTCCGGTGTCTCGCTGCCCGGCGGCCCCAAGCCTATTTGCACTGGATAGGTTCCAGCAGCGAGCCCCGCCGTTCCGATTGTGACAGTGTCTGCACGGTCGCCCGGGAGGAATCCCCGCATTGAAACCCGGGAGTCCTTGACCAGAGTTCCGATTCTTACCAGCACGTGGCGATCAAAGTACATCGGAGCATTTCCCGTATTTGCCCAATTTAGTTGCACAGCAAAGTTGCTCCCTGAATGTATTGACGTTGGGAAGGCCGCTCGCCTCAGAACAACGCGATAACCGAGCTTTGTCAGCATGTCCCGTACGGCTGGAAGCATCTCGGCGGGGATCGGAGCACTCTTGTTGCTGATCTTCGAGACATGGTTATCGACCGCCCACTGGAGGCTTCGTTGCCATTGAGAGTTCCGCGAAACCCAGTCCGACATAACTCCGCACGGTTCCATAACAACAGGCCCGGACTTCCAAGCATTTGGTACATCCGCTACGATAAACGGGTATTTGAGTTGCATCTCACGCTGCCCTCCCCAGCAATCGGCCCTCCAGCCGAGGCCTTTGCTAATCGCGTAATGAAATGCCTCTTTATCGTTCCACCAAACTCCGTCATTGACTACCAGTGGGCCCTTGATATGCGTTCTGAACTGGTCGAACAGCCATTTCAAAGTATCTGTCCTTGGATAAGGAGGGGAAGGTTCGGTATTCCAAAAGTGTTGCTCACCCCAATCGCCAATAATTCCGATGTCAATCGAGTCGATCGCTAGGCTGTGGCCATAACGTTGTCCAAGAGCGGCAATAAGCTTGCCTATATCCTGTCTAACCACGCTTTCATCCAGATTGGGAAACCATACCTGGGACCCCTCGAACGCAAATGCAAAGCCAGGGAAGCCGGCATCTCTCAGCCCCACCGGCCCGGGGTTACCTTCCTCATACGCCATAATGCGAAACGCAAGCCTTTGTCCCGATGCTTGCGCTTGCGAAAGGACGCTGTCGAGCGTAGCGAAATCGAACGTGCCTGGTCGTGCTTCAATAGCGCTCCAGTTGATCCGGAAATACATAGTCGAGGACGGAAGCTGGCTGTCTCGCGCTGCCGATTGATAGAAGGTCTCATATCCGATGCCCGGGTTCTTAATGACGTCCGTGCGTTCCGTTGGATAGTATGTCGATATCGTCTGAGTCGGAGATGGCCGGGCCGACTTGGTCAGTTTGGTATGCTTGGCGATGGAGGAAATAGGACCGGCCACTCCAGCAGCCATGGCGATGGCAACCAACACCGCCAAATACGGAACCCGCCTACGCATAGGTATTCCCCTGACTCCCCTCCTAGAAGCGATCATATTCGCTCTTGCCTAGGATCCGGACGTTGCGCGAACTGCCGGAGCGCGCACCTCACGCCTCCTGCGAACTCGCCCCCTGATCTCTGGGACCAACGCAAGGTCACGCTCACCGCCCTGCCCAGTTACATTGAGAGAGCGCACTCTCAACTCTTCTCTCACACCCGGCGCCGTTTGCTGGAGATAGGCAAGTAGTTTGGCCTCGCGGCGCCCACGCGTGACGGTAGTAAGCACGAGCCCACAAGTAACCGACAGAACAGCTAGAAAGGTCAAAGCGATCGTCAGAGTTGCGGCCGGCAGTCCCGGAAATACCCCCTCTTTCTCGTAGGCAGTGAAGATCGACATGGCAAGCAGGATGGCAGGCACCAGCAATAAGCCGCCAACGCTAGTAAAGAACAGCAATGGGCGTTCCGACCGCTGCAGACCCGCGATAGTCCATAGAATTCGCAGGCCGTCGCGCCATTTATTGAGTTTCGAGGCAGAACCCTTAGGCCGTGCGTAGTATGGTGTTGCAATCTCGGCCACCGGCAGACCGAGTTCAAGGGCGTGGACGGTCAGTTCGGTTTCGATCTCAAACCCTCGCGCGAGCAGCGGAATCGACTTGACGAAGCGCCGTGTAAACACCCGATATCCCGACAACATATCGGTAAAGGTGCGGCCAAATACCGAAGCAACCAAGCTCGTCAGCAGGAGGTTGCCGAGGCGATGACCAGCCCGATAGGCAGTTGCCTCCACTTCGACCCGCGCCGCCACCACCATGTCCAGACGATCTTGGACGAGGCGCGCGATCATGTCGCGGGCGCTCAGCGCGTCATAGGTCGCATCGCCATCAACCAGGACATAAATATCGGCATCAATGTCCGAAAACATACGCCTCACGACGACGCCCTTGCCCTGGCGCGACTCACGACGGACTTCGGCGCCCGCGGATCTGGCTAATTCAGCAGTGCGGTCAGTCGAGTTGTTGTCGTAGACATAGACACTTGCCCCTGGTAGTGCCGCTTGGAACTGGGCGACGACAGAGGCAACCGTCGCTGCCTCGTTGTAGCAGGGTACGAGGACGGCGATGCGGTATTGGGCGAATAAACTCGGTTCGCCGGATTGCGCTTGATAGGTACTGCTGTCGGGCACGAGAAAGTGGACTCGGGAGGCGCGAGTTCCTAAGGATTGCGGCCGTGCCGCTGAGGCCGCTGGCAACGATCCATCGGCGCTTGACCGGATATTTACGGCTGGTGTCAGGGGATCAAGAGCGCTCATGGCGATACTCCAGATGCGAGGGGAGGGACCTTGGATCCAGTCGCCATTTTGCTGCCAAGCGTTCGCGCCAGATGGCGCGCCAAATAGCGGGTCGGAAGTTTCGCCCCGAAGATGAACCGGGCGACACGGCCACAGACGTTCGCAGACGCCGGCCCGATGAAATACAGACCCCAGTATGGACGCTTCATCATCCGCTGAAAGATCGGCATGTTACTTTCGCAACGGATTCTCGCCAAGAGTAGCGAACGGAGAAAACTGAGACGACCGAGGTCGATCCTGCACCCGTTCGCTGAGATGACATGAATAGACGTTCCCATATCGCATTGCTCGCTGTTAGCGCAGCCTTCCTTCCGTGCATACTGTCATGGCACAGCTCGCTCGGCGAAGCGCTCAATAGGCTTGGCGGTGGCTCTCTGGAGGTACTACTTGACGTTCAAGTGGAGGGAGCCTCGATCGTCCAAGCTTGAGCGACCTCCAATGGCGGCGTGCAACGCCAAGCGCTCGGCCCTGGCCCAAAAGTACTGCCCTCGAAATTCCGACACCGCTCTCCATAAACCCGAGCCAAATGGATGGCGCCTCGTGTGACTTGAACTCTCAAACTCGTCCACGTGATTGACCGCTCGCGTGCGTGGAGGCTCACGAAGGCGAAGTCGCGATGGACTCCCGGGAAACGTCAAAATGCTATTATTACCCCGGAAAAACCGGGGGATTTCTCATACTGTTTTAGATTAGATACGCCCATTCCAACTAGAAGATGGCCGTTAGCTTCAAGCAACTTATCCATTATGAGTACCACTTCATCGCAGGATTTCCGCGGTTGACCGAATAGGCGCACAGGCGCTCAATCTGATCTTCCAGCCGGCACGGTGCTGCTGCGGTTGAACCACTTCCGGAGCCGAAGAAGCCTTTGCCCGCCCATGCGGATCCAACGAAGAGATCGAAATCATGAACGTCAGTTCGGCTAACACCTCGCTGATCATTTGCGCGCATACCCTGGAGCGGTGGCAGGATCTCTTGGAGTCGGTGGCATCTGTGCGTCGACTGGAACCCCCGCCCGATGAGATAGTCGTCGTCGTCGATCACAATGCGGAGCTGAAAGCGCGCGCCGAAGCTCAGTTCGTTGACCTCCTCGTCATCGAAAACAGAAACCGCAGGGGGCTTTCGGGGGCGCGCAACTCGGGGATTGCGGCGTCACGCGGTTCGTTGATCGCGTTTCTCGACGACGATGCCATCGCGGAACCGCAATGGCTTGGGTATATGAGGAGCCATTGCGATCGGCCTGGAGTGCTTGGTGCAATGGGCCGCATCGAGCCGCTTTGGCTGGGGCCTCGGCCGCGCTGGTTCCCGGACGAATTCCTTTGGGTCGTGGGCTGCACGTATCGGGGCCATGTGGATAAGGTTGGTCCCGTGCGAAGCCTGCTCGGCTGCGGCATGTGCCTACGGCGGGAGGTCTTTGAAAAAGTGGGGGACTTCAATGCTGCATTGGGCAGAACCCAAAAGAGCCTGCCTATGAGCGGCGAGGAGACTGAACTCTGCATCCGCGCCCGAAAGGCAATCCCATCTGGCGAGTTCATCTTCGAGCCACGCGCGGTTGTCCGGCACAGAATTCCAACAAAGCGGCTGACCCGGAGGTATTTTTGGCTGCGCTGCTATGCCGAGGGCCTTTCGAAAGCCTATATATCCGCTCTCCTGCACTCACGGCAGGCCCTGTCCGCTGAACGGACCTACGTCTTGCGCGTGCTTTCACGCGGCGTCGTTCGCGGTTTCGGTGACGCCATTTTGCGAGCCGATGCAGAAGGGTTGGGACGCGCCTTCGCGATCACGGCAGGCCTCGCCTGTTCAATCGGCGGCTTCATCATTGGCAAGCTGGAAATTGTCGCGAACCTGATCAACCTGCCACGGCGCCAAAAATCTGAGTTTAGGCCTAGAATAAGAGCTCTGACGCGCTTTCGCTGACGCCTCGCGACAGTTGGCGCATTCTTTCCTGGCCGGCATCCCTTGTCCTCTTTATTGGTGAGGTCGGGAACCCCGTGGTTGCTGACCCGCGAAAAATGCCGCTGAAATCGGAACAGAATGGCCGGATCATCTCGGAATGGCGGCCGAGAGCGGCGGCGATGAGACGGCTCGGGCGGGTACCGCTCAGCAACGTCGCGATTTCGGTAATATTCAGTGCTGAACCACGGAACCGGACCGGCCGACTGTAACGGTCGAACGATCTTGCTTCCTCCGAGAGTCGAAGGTATCAAATCGCTCGACCGCTAGGCTAAGGAGAGCGCCAAGCACAGGTGGGTGCAGTGCACCACAAAGGGCCGACAATGATTCTCAGCACGCATGCGATGGTCGGGGCGGCGCTCGGTAGCTTCCTGCCCGCGAATCCGGCTGCAGCTCTAGCCTTGGGGTTTGGGAGCCATTTCGTCCTCGATGCGATCCCCCATTGGGATTATCCGATCCGTTCCTCGTCGTTGAGCCTCAGGATCGACGCACCTGTTCAGCTTGATAGAGCGCTGCTGCTGGATGTTATGATCCTCGGTGCTGATGCGCTTCTCGGCATCCTCGCGGTCGTCCTCTTTTTCGGATCGCCAGAAAACCAGTGGGCGATCCTGCTCGGCGCCTCCGGGGCCATGCTTCCCGACCCGTTGCAGGTCGTGCACACCCGCTTCCCGCACGGGCCACTACGGATGCTACAACGCTTTCATGGCTGGATCCACGCTGATAAGCGGATCAGCAAGCCATTCCCTTTGGGTGTTGCTTCACAGCTGATCTTAGTCGCCGTGGTGGTGTGGCTCACCGAAACAGCCCATGATGGCGTCTTCAACACCGCCGTCGCCACCTTCTTCACCACAGTGCAAGGCCGGGGTTGATCCGGAGGCGATAGCCTCTTGGCAAAGCGCTGCGGCATGGTCGAACCGCGGTAACGGCGCTATTCTGCTGCCCGGTTCAGTTCACTTGACAGTGGCGCTCCGCCCACTCAAACCGTGCCGGGCGTTCGAATAGTTTGGGCCTGATCGCTGCGATTTCGGAGATCTGTGCCCCGACGGAAGGCCTCGGTCATGGGCGAGTTCCTCGCGGCTTGGGGAATATCCAGGATAAAGGTCTGGAACCCCAAGGAAATATGGCGCCCCAGTTCTTCAGCAACGCGGGAACTGCCTACGAGGTAGGGGCAGAACGTCTTGCAGTTCTGCATGGGGCTAAACGGGATGAACCGCTCAGGCAACGGTTCCCGGGCGTGAGGCCGAGCCACGCCTGAAGCCGTGCGGCCGCCACCAGCATATTGCTGTGACTGAATGGAATGAGCTTTGGTTGCGCGGTCGTGCCCGACCTCTGGAGGACAAAGGCGGGCGAGTCCAGATCAGGCTCAGCGCCGATCGCAGCGGAGTCGGAGACCTGCACGGCGATATTGAGTCCAAGTTGACCGTTTCCCGACCGGAGCGGCTTCAATGATGGCAAGCCTTCTCAGCGGCCTAGCGAATTTGAGAGGGCACTGCCTTGCGCTACGAGAGGAGCATTCAGGCGAAGCATGTCGAGACGCTGATCGATCTCCGCCGAGGATAGCCGTGGATCAAGAGGAACCGCGATGCTGCAGCAGGTTACTGCCATGATGGTGAACCGCCTCCGGACCGTTCGGCATCAGCACCCCGATCCGGGCGTTGCAATCGAACCCAGCCAAACGCAGCCGCTGGCGGATGTCGTCCAAGTGCGCTGAAGGTCGTGGCACATCAGAGGCGCAAACGTAGCGAGGACGATCGCAGGCTGGTGAGGGAACCGGCTGGCACTCCGTCCAATGACTTGACCCAGCGTGAATTGAGCTTCAGCCTCTGTGCCGTCGCGGACGGACGAGGCTCCCTCGGAGCAGACCACGCGACCCGGTGCCTCATTGATCAGGCGGTGCGCTGACTGTGCGAAGGCGGTTCTGCTACCCGCATTAGGTTAATGCCACAGGCCGGACGGTCCTGTGCTTTTAAGCAACGATTCGGCGGCGCTGCCAAAGCAGGCGAGCGGTTCCCCTGCCGTACGTTGGACCAGAACTAACCCGAAGAGATACCCACAAAGAGCTAATCATCTATCGTAATTCTTAATCATCTATCGCCATTCCATTGTACGGCCGTATCGGTAATGCTTGCGTAATTCAGGTTGCGAGGAACCCATGGTTTCAATATCTAAATATACTCACCTGATGTTCATTCGGCGTGCCCCGGAGTCAGCGTATGGTTAGATCAAGCACATCCGTGGACGTGGCGGTCATTGGAGCTGGCCCCTACGGCCTGTCGCTGGCCGCGCATTTGCGGGCGCGCGGCGTGGAGCACCGGATTTTCGGGGAGCTCATGGGGTCATGGAGGCACAACATGCCGCCCGGTATGCTGCTCAAATCCTATCCCTGGGCGTCGAGCCTGTCGGATCCGCGGTCTGAATTCGCCCTGAAGACGTTCTGCGCCGAACGCGCCCTGGCCTATCATGACGAGCTGCTTCCGCTCTCGCTCAGCCGGTTTATCGAGTACGGCGAAGCCTTTCAGAGGCGTTACATCCCTGTGGTTGAGCGCAAGACTTTGGTGGCGCTGGAGCCCGGTGCCGGCTGCTTTCATGCCACTTTCGATGACGGCGAGATAGTCCATGCGCGCCGCGTGGTCGTAGCCGTCGGCCTACATCCGTTCAAACGCTTGCCGCACCAGGCCGTGCATCTGCCCGCCGATCTATGCTCGCACAGCGGTGAGTATGGCTCTCTGCAGCCGCTGGACGGCAAGGAAATCATCGTGGTTGGATCCGGATCATCGGCGTCCGATCTGGCGGCGCTGCTCTACGAACGCGGGGTCTCGGTTTCGCTCGTTGTGCGCCGACCGCAGCTGGATTTTGCCGGCTACCCTCACCCCCGAACCCAGTTCGAGCGCATTACCGCTCCGATGAACGGCATCGGCCACGGCTGGACCTTGGCGACCTGCGCCAAATTTCCGCAATTGATCCGGCTTCTGTCGAAGGATCTGCGAGTCCAACTCGCCAACATCAGGGCGCTGGGGCCCCTTGGCGGCGCTTTCATGAAGGACCGGGTTATCGGGAGAGTGCCTGTGTGGCTCGGTCGCACCCTTCAGAGCATCGAAACACGCGACGGCAAGGTGCTACTCGCTTTGATGGACGCCAGCGGCGCGGGGCATTCGATGCGGGCCGACCACGTCATCTTCGCAACCGGGTACAAGATTGATGTGGGCCGGCTAGGTTTCCTGAACTCAACGCTGTTGCGCCAGATCCGCTTGGTTGAGGGCGCGCCGCAGCTGTCGGCCCATTACGAGACGTCGGTGCCTGGCTTGCATTTCATCGGTCCCGCCGCCGCGAACAGCTTCGGCCCGGTGTGTCGGTTCGTATACGGGACCTATCACCCGGCCCGTCATCTCGCCCGACACCTATCGGCAGCCCTGGCGCGCTTCCAGCCCGCTCCCCGGGTGCCATCGCTCGACCTTGAGGCGCTGCCATGAATGCGCCTGTCTCCAGCATTCTCGCCCGGGTCGGCGCCGTATTGCCGCCTGACCCAATCAATGTCGGGCTGCGGCGATCGCTGACTCTACCCCGAGTCAGCTTCATCATCCCGACGCTCAATGAAGCCGACAACCTCCCTTGGCTTCTGCCGCGCATCATCGGTGTGAGCCATCTGCGCGCTATCCCGGACGGCTTGCGCCTTCTCAAGACCATCCTGCGCGAGAGGCTGGGCGAACGGCACAGGCAGAATGCGAAAGCTTATGGTGCTGGATAGACCCGATGCGAATCCTGATGGTTGCCGCTCGCTGCTACCCCTTCATGGGCGGCATCGAAACTCACATCCAGGAGGTCGGTCCCCGCTTGGTGGCGCGTGGCCACGCCGTCGACGTGCTCACCACCGATCCCTCAGGCGAGTTGCCGGTTGAGGAGGAAGTCCGTGGCATGCGCGTGCAGCGCGTGCCGGCCTGGCCGAAGGAGTTGGATTTCTATATAGCGCCCAGCATCTTTACCGCGATCCGTCGCGGGGCTTGGGATCTGATCCATTTCCAAGGTTACAACACGTTCGTGGCGCCGATCGGGCTGCTCGCAGCCGTCCGCGAGGACCTGCCGTTCATCCTGACCTTTCACAGCGGCGGGCATTCCTCCCGGCTGCGCAAGGCCGTGCGCGGCACCCAGCACGCGCTGCTTCGACCGCTGGTGGCCCGGGCCGCGCGGCTGATCGGCGTTTCCGAATTCGAGGCCAACTTCTTCAGCGCCAGGATGCGCGTGCCGCGCGAACGGTTTGTCGTCATCCCGAACGGCGCCGCAATGCCCGCCGCGAGCCCCAGCGTTAAGGTCGATCCGCACCTGATCGTCTCGGGCGGCAGGCTGGAGCGCTACAAGGGCCATCACCGGGCGATCGCGGCCTTGCCCGAACTGATCCGCCGGGTGCCAGACGCGCGACTGCACATCGTCGGAACAGGCCCGTACGAGGGAGAATTGCGGCGCCTCGTCGCGACACTCGGCCTCGAGCAGCGGGTCACTATCGCCAGCATTCCCGGATCCGAGCGGCAGAAAATGGCTGACCTCCTGGCGAGCGCCGCGCTATTCGTGCTGTTCAGCGAATACGAAGCCCATCCGATCGCCGTGATGGAAGCCCTGTCGCTGCGCCGTCCGGTCCTCGTCAGCGACACGTCCGGTCTGGGGGAGCTGGCCGCCAATGGCCTGTGCCGGGCGATTGCGCGCAATGCCGGGCCGGAAGAGCTGGCCGCTGCCATGGCCGAGGAACTGGAGGCCCATCGGGAGATCCCAGATTTAGCGCTACCGGACTGGGATGCCTGCGCGCAAGCGCTGAGCGATGTTTACCGTGATGTCCTGGGCAGCCGATCCACGATCAATTTATCGCCCGACGCCGTGATGTCGTGGCCTCCTGCCACGGAGGCATGAGGCTGATGATGACGGCTCATTTCATTGCGCGAACTAAAATCAACCCGCTCCAGACCGCAATACGATTCGCCTGGGCCGTTATTGGTCCCGACCTAAGCGGCGGCAGCGCCGATGCCCCGCCGCAACAGGCGAACTCCGGATGGATTGCGGTTCTGTGTCTGACAGTCGCCACGGCTCTGCTCCTGGTGGTGGCCGGGCACGCGGCCGGGCGCCGGGACTATGAGGTGGCGCCGCTGTTCTTCTGGTCCGGTGTCATCCTCCTGGTCGTCCCGATCACCCTTCGCGTCGCTCAGCCGATGCTAGCGCGGGGTGAGCGCCTCTTCCTCCTTTTCCTGCTTGCCGAAGCCCTGTTCTACTGCAAGGTGGTCTATTCCCCGACAGGCTTCATTGCTTTCGACGAGTTCTTGCACGGGATCGCAGCCGATGACCTGATCACGGCCCGCCGGCTATTCCTGTCCAACCCCCTTCTCCCGATCGGGCCTACCTATCCCGGCCTGGAAGTCCTGGCGATGGCGATCGTCAATCTGACAGGATTGCCATTGTTTGTGGCGGGGACGCTTTTGTTAGCCATCCTCAAGGGCACATTCATCGGCGCCCTGTTTCTGTTCTTCGAAAGCATCACCGGATCGCCGCGCATCGCGGCCATCGCCTGTCTTACCTATATGGGCTGCTCGACCTTCGTCATCTTCGAGTCGATGTTCTCGTACGAGAGCCTCGGCATCGTGCTGTGCGTGCTGGCTTTCGCGGTTGAAGCAGCGTCCAAGGATCTCGTCCGGCGACCCAGGCTGAAGGCGCTCGGGCTGATTGCCTTATTGTTGGCGAGCCTCGCGGTCACGCATCATCTCTCGGCCGGCTTCGCCGCCATCTATTTCGGAGCGCTGGCGGCACTCGAGGCTCTGCGCCGGCACGGCCCCCTGAGGACTCATGCGAGGACCGTGGTGGGCCTCACGGCGCTCCTGGCCATAGCGCTGCCACTCCTATGGGTACGGGCTCATGGCAACACTCTCACAGGCTATCTCGGCCCGGTGGTCGAAACGGGCTTCAAGACATTGATCGGAAAGATCCTGGGCGCGCCCACCCCACGGTCGGAGCACCTTGGAGCGCTGACCCAGCCCGTCGGCATGCGGCTGACCACCTTGCTCGCGATCCTGCTATTGTCACTCGGACTGGCGACGGGTTTCTTTCGGTCGCTGGCCATGGCAGCGCCGAGTGGCGCGCGGGCAGGTCGGCGTCCAATCCAGGACATCCTCAGACGGAACTGGCGCGACAGCCGGATCGTACTTCTTACCTTGCTGGCCTTCGGATTCCCGGTCTCGGTGGCCTTCCGGCTGACCAACGCCGGATGGGAAATCGGCAACCGCATGGGAACGTTCGTGTTCATCGCTGTCGGGCTGGTCGTAGCAGTGGGAATTGTCCACTTCTGGCAGGGCCGCACGCCGCGCGGGTGGCGCCGCATCGCACCGGCCGTTGCTCTGACGGTCATCGTTCTAGGCGGCGTCACAACCTCTTCGCTTAATCCGATCCATGGGCGCTATAGGGTGGCGGCCGATCAGGAATCAATCGAACCCATGGGGATCGAAACCGCACGCTGGACCAAGGAATGGCTCGGTGCCGGCAACCGCTTCACCGCCGACCGTATCAATCGCCTGCTGCTCGCTTCCTACGGGCGGCAGGACGCCAGGATCAAGATCGCCGAAGGCATCTATAGCGCGCGCATATTCGAGGGCGAGGAACTCGGGCCCGACGAGCTTTACGCCCTGGCGAGGAGTGACATCGATTTCCTGTTGGTGGATCTGCGCCTGTCCACTGCCCCCCCGGTGCTCGGCTTCTATTTTGAGCCGTGGCAACCGCAGGCGGGAACGCCGATCTCGGGCGCAGAGCTGCTCAAGTTCGATGACATCCAGGGTGTCACCCGCATCTACGACAACGGCTGGATCATCATCTACGACGTGAGGGGATTACATGGGAATTCCTAGCAACCGGGACCTTCCGGCCGCCTGCCTGTGGGCAGGGGCCACGGTGGCGGCCGTTGCGGTCAGCGACAGCTTGCTCCTCCGTACCCTCCTGGGCGCGCCCATGGTGTTCCTCGTCTCGGGCCACGCGGTGCTGCGGGCCCTTGGCATGAGGACCACCTCCGTGTCGGAACACCTCGTCTACGCGGTCGGAGCAAGCCTGGCTGCCGGTATCGCCGGGGGCTTTGCCCTGAACGCCGCAGGCTTGCTCACGCCGCTCGGCTGGGCGGTGTGGTTCTGGGCCGTGACGGCCGCCGCGGCGCTGGTGGCCGTCCGCCGCGACGCCCCCGATCGGCCACCCTGGCCGGCTCCGCCGCGGCTCCGGCTCTGGCAGGGGGCCGCACTGACCCTAGCGGTGCTGGTGGCGACCGGAGCTTATGCGCTGGCCGTCCGGGACGAAGCGACCTACCGGCAATTCAAATACACCGAGTTCTGGATATTGCCATCGCCCAATGGCGAGCCCGGCAAACTTACCGTCGGCATCAGAAACGCCGAGACCCAAGCTGAGCGATTCGATCTGGAAATCACCCTCGACGGGCAAACGTTCGCCATCTTCCGATCACTCACCGTCGCGCCGGGCGACACCTGGGTGCGGGAAATGCCGGTGCCCGTCTTGGCAACTCGCCAGACGGCCGAGGCGCGGCTCTATCGGCCGGACAATGACCTACTCTATCGCAGCGTTTCGACACTGGTGCCACCCATTTGAAACGAGACTCGACCATGCGCATCCTGCTGCTGTCGCAGTTTTATCCTCCGGTATTGGGGGGAGAGGAGCGGCACGTCCGCAATCTCGGCGCGGCGTTGGCGCAGCGGGGCCATCATGTGAGCGTTGGTACCTTGATGCATCCCGGATCGCCGGAAACCGAGCTGGACGGCGCGGTCCGCGTGCATCGCCTGCGCGGCACGCTCCAGCGTCTGTCAGGCCTCCACACCGATCCCGAGCGCCACCATGCACCGCCCTTCCCAGATCCCGAACTGGTGCTAGCCCTGAAGCGGCTGGTCGCCCAGGAGAGGCCGGACATCGTCCATGCCCATAACTGGATCTACGCGTCCTTCCTGCCGCTCAAAGTTCTGAATGGGGCACGCCTCGTGGTAACGCTCCACGACTACGGCCTTGTCTGCGCCAAGAAAAACTTCATGCACTTGGGCACCCATCTTTGCTATGGCCCCGCGCCGGCCAAGTGCCTATCCTGCGCCACAGGGCATTACGGGGCCGTGAAGGCAGCAGCGACCACGTTGGGCAACTGGGCGTCGAGCTTCGCCGCTCGGCGCGTGGTGGACCGCTTCATCGCGGTGAGCCACGCGGTGGCGCGTCACACCGGACTCGCCCAAGGCCGCGCCCCCTATGAGGTCATCCCCAACTTCGTGCCCGACGATGTCGGGGTGCTTGGCCCGGAAGATCCCTGCCTGCGGGAGCTACCCGGGGATGGATTCATCCTGTTCGTCGGCGACATGATGCGCCTCAAGGGCATTGACGTCCTTCTGCACGCCTATGCCGGCTTGAAGCGGGCGCCGCAGTTGGTCCTGATCGGGCGCCGGCTCGCCGATACGCCAACCGAGTTTCCGCCGAACGTCCGCGTGTTCAATACGTGGCCGCATTCCGCCATCATGCATGCATGGCGGCACTCACTGTTCGGCGTGCTGCCGTCGGTCGGACCCGAGGCCTGCGCGACGGTCATCATGGAAGCGATGGCGTCCGGCAAGGCAGTCGTCGCAACCGACGTCGGCGGCATGCCGGATCTCGTCGATCATGGCGAAACAGGCCTTCTCGTGCCGCCCGGTGACGCGCATGCCCTGGCCCACGCGATGCAAACACTTCTGGACGACCGCGCTCTGCTGGCCCGCCTGGAGGCGACAAGCCTCGCCAGGGTGGGGCGCCTCAAGGCCGGAGCGGTTGTGATCCGGATCGAGCAGGTCTACCGGGATGTCCTGCGCCCAGCTGCCCGCAGGTCCGCGATGCCGGCGCATCAGGATTCAGGAGAGCCACCATGCCGGTAGACCTCGCCGGGACGGCGATCGTCATCGTGCGGCGGGCGCTTCAGGACAGCGCCACGCTCGTCACGAATTCCGGCGCTCTGGCGATCGGAACGATAGCAATGGCCGGTCTTGGGTTTGTCTATTGGTGGCTCGCCGCCCGGCTGTTTCCGCCGGAGGTGATCGGCAACGCCGCCGCCCTCCTGTCCGTGATGGGGTTCGTCGGTCTGCTGGGGGAGGCCGGGCTCGGGACCCTGCTGATAGGCGAACTCGTCCGGCATCCCGGCAGGGAGCGCGGCCTCGTGGCCGCAGCAGCGTGCGTCGGGGTAGCGCTGGCGGTCGGCTTGGCCTTGCTGTTTGTCTTGGGCGAGGCGTCCCGCAACAGCTCGACAAGGCCGATCCACGGGTGGTTCGAGGGCGCTGCGTTCGTCCTCGGCTGCGCCCTGACCGTACTCAGCTTCGTGGGCGATCAGGCGTTCCTAGGCAGCCTGCGCAGCACCGGCAGGATGATCCGGCAAGTCCTGTTCTCAACGTTCAAGCTGATGCTGATCGGCGGCGCGGCCGCCGCCGGCTACGCCTCCAATGCCACGATTCTTATGACCTGGGTGGCCGGCCTGCTGGCGTCCTGGATCGGCGTCGATCTCTTGACCCGTGGCGGTGCGCGTCGCCTCGTTGCCGCCCCCGATTTCCAGCTGCTTCATGCGCTACGACGCAAGGTCTTCGACCACTACGCGCTCGATGTGACTGTGCAGGCCCCGAGCGTCATCATGCCCTACCTTGTGCTGGTTCTGCTGTCTCCCTCCATCAATGCCGCCTTCGTGTCGTTGTGGATGCTGGTCTCCGTGGCCTCGTTGATGCCCGCAACCATGACCACGGTCCTGTTCCCAGTGATCAGAGCAAGCCCGAAACAATTCAGGCACAACATCATTGTCTCGCTCACGACGTCATTGCTCTTCTCGCTGGTCTGCGCCGCCTTCGTCTTCACCTATTCGCAGGAGATCCTTGCGCTCTTCAATCCGGCCTATCCGAAGATCGCCAGTTCGAGCCTGCGCTTCCTAGGCTTTAGCTTGCTAGGATCAACGCTCAAATTTCATGCCTGCACGCTGGCGCGGCTGAGCGGTAAGATGCGCAAGGCATCTCGCTGGTTCACCCTTGGCGGATTAATGGAACTGTGCTTCGCGGTCGCGGGGGCGAAGCTTCATGGACTTCAAGGCCTGGTCCTAGGCTGGACGCTCGCCATCAGCATCGAGGGTGCGTGTGCGGCCCTGATTTTGGCCTTCGCGATGAAACTGGGGTCTGCCGCCGGCCCGGCGCACGACCGACCGACCGCATCGCCGCTCCAGACTTGAGGAGACACCAATCATGGCGCAGGGTTATCGACCGCAATTGGATGGCCTGCGGGCCATCGCGATCGGACTCGTCGGCGTGGAGCACTTCGGCGGGCCGTGGGTCAGAACGCACTTCCCCATCGGGGCGGGAGCGCTGGGGGTCCAACTGTTCTTCGTCCTGAGCGGCTTCCTGATCACGCGCAACTTGCTGTTCAGACTGGAGCAAGCCCCTGCTGGCGAAGTCATCCGCAGGTTCTACATCGGCCGCGCGGTTCGGCTGATGCCGGCCTACTATTTGACCCTGCTGGTCCTGTTCGTGCTGGGCGTGCCCGAGGTTCACGACTTCATTGTCTGGCATCTCACCTACACAAGCAATTACCTCGCGGCGACCGGAGGCCCACTCCTGGTCTTTTGGTCCCTCGCCGTAGAGGAGCAATTCTACCTGTTGCTGCCCATGCTGGTTCTGCTGTCCGGGCGCCATGCCGTGCGAGTGGGGGTATTCCTGATCGGCACCGGCTTCCTGTTGCGCACGTTGGTTCTGGCCACCCCGATCGACCGGTTTGCCTTCGAGCTCTCGATCTTCGGCAAATTCGAGATCCTGGGGTTTGGTGTCCTCATCGGTGCGTTATCCTATGCCGCGTCGAGGGGAGGGCGTCGTCTCCGAGCCGGTCTGGGCTGGTGGTGGGTCGGCCTAGCATGCCTCGCGTTCCAGTGCGTCGCGTGGTACCTCGCGGGCGACGGCATCCTGCGGCACCTCACTTTCAATCTGACGGTCGGGATCTTTTTCGCATGGTTGGTGGTGGTGGCCGATGCCGGCCTGCCTGGCCTGCTAGCGTGGTTCAGCGGGTTCGCGTTCGTCCGCTTCATTGGCAAGATCAGCTACGGCATCTATCTCACACACGCGTTCTTCCCGAGGATCTTCGAGTCGAGCGCCGTGATCGAGCGCATGGGATCCGTCCCGGTCTGGGCTCAGGGCATCTGCGTCCTGGTCCTGAGCGTCGCGGTTCCAGCGACCTCGTGGTACCTGATGGAGTCACCGCTACTCAAGCTCAAGGAACGCCTGTTGGACGGGGGTCCCGCCCTGGTGCGAGTGAGGTCGAAGGACAAGGCCCTAAAGGTCCCGGCCGCGCCCGCACCCTGAAAAAGTCCGGCGCTGTTATTTGGTGGCGACTGCCGTGATTCCCATCAGGACGCCGGCCCATTGATTGCGCCGCAACCGAGCTGGAAGCCATTGCAGAGCCCGTTCGATGCCGTGCAGGAGCCGGTAGGGCGGCGTGGCGAGCCAATATCCGGCGACCACCAGCGGGAACTTGATCCGGCAAAAGCCCGCCTGGAGCATCAGGGTGCGCAGTGAACGGTAGTCGTATTCCCGCATGTGCATGCCCGTCGCCACCTCGTCGAAAAACACCGACACATCGTGCGGCCCCGTGACGCTGCTCGGGGTCGTGCACACATAGTGCCCGCCGGGCCTTAGCACCCGGTGAATCTCCCGGAGCTGGGCCTCGGCGTCCTCCACGTGCAGATGCTCCATGAGCTGGTCCGAATGCGCCAGATCGACGGAGCTGTCCGCGAGTGGGATATCGACCCCGTCGGTCTTCAGGAAGCGGAAATTGGTCGGAGCGGCCGCGAAATCCACCAAGGCGTCCGTGACATCGAGGCCCAGCACCTCACGAGTGGTCCCGGATAGCGCGAAGGGCAGGGAGGAGTCACCGCAGCCGATCTCAAGGTACACGTCGCCGCGCCCCATTAGAGGCTTGAGGGCCCTGATCTGTTTCGCGACCCGGTTCGGGCGCGAGGTGACGGCGGCTTTTTGCGGATGGTCCGGCAGGCTGTTGAACAATTCCGAATACACCGCGGCATAGAGTCGAAAGCGCGCTCGTCGCGGGAGGCGGCCCGCAGCCGATCCGCGAGCCGGCGTTCCAGTTCGTAGTGCGCGATCAGGCGCTCAGGCTGCCGTGTATCCTTCCAGCGCCGCTGGATCGCAACATAGTCAGGCTTCAACTTTGTCAACACGTGCCCCCATTCGATTTGGCCGCTTCTTGGGGCCGAGTCCGATGAGATCCTGGCGACCGGCTGGCGAGGTCGACCCGGCAGCTGAGCGGCCCAGCGCAAGGGCCCTCCCGTGCAGAACAATCACCCTTGCTGTGGGCATCAATTCAGACCGATCCTCTACTCCCTCACCACGCGGGAGGGTTCGACATCGTTGGAGTTGGACGCGGCCGGCAAGCTCTCGCCGGTCGGCGACGAAGTCGGGACCGGTGAACCGGCCGGCTCTCTTGGCTCGCTCTCGTCCACGATGATGTTGACGAGGTCGCCTGGCTGCAACAGGGTCATCCCGCCGGACTCGATGCTGACCGGCCCGGCTGCCGATTGCCGCACGATTCGATAGGTTAGCCTGTTTGCGTCCTTCCCAAACTGGGCGCGAGTCACCGGCAACGTGTACAGGACGCCTTCGCTGGCGTTCAACTCGCGCACATTGGCCGCGATCTGGTTCTCCATGGTCTCAATCTCGACCTCCAGATCGTTCCTGAGATCGGCCCGGGTCTGCAACGCCTCAGACTCCAGCGAAGCGAGGCGCTGCTTGGCCGTCGCGTACTGGTTCAGGGCGTCCCTCCGACGCTGTTCTGCGTCGGACAACTCGCTCTGGACCTGATTCATCACCGTCATGCTGAGAACTTTGCGGTCCACGAGCGTGCGCATGCTTTTGACGCGCTCCTCGCGCAGCTTGACAAGTTCGTCGAGCGACTCCATGCGCCCATACGCGACAACATCCTGCTTGGCCCCCTCCAGCGCATTCAGGGTCGCGCGCTCGCGATATTTGCGGGCCATGGCGACGGCCTTGCGCCGGTCGCTCTGCTCGTTGACGAGGTTAGCGGCTTCGGTCGCGCCCGCCAGCTCCAGCAACTGGGGCGGGATCTCGGGCGCCGTACCGTCGCGCTCGGCCTTCAGCACCGCCGCGCGCGCGAGCAACTTCAACATGGCATCGATCGCCCCGCTCCGCTTCTGGGTTTCACGCACGGCTTCGATCTTCTGCCACGGCTCGCTTGCGCCCCGGTCGAGTCCGCCGGCCAGCGCGATGGCGTGCAGGATCGTCATGCCGGGCGCGTACTTGAACGAGCCTGGATTCTTGACCGGCCCCAGTACGTAAATCGGCGAGCGCTCCAGCGACAGGATGTTGACCAGCCCCTTGCGGCCCAGCAATTGATCGAAGGTTTCCACCAGGTCGGCCTGTACCTGTTGCGTCGACCGGTTGGCGACCGGAATGGAGCCGAGCAAGGGCACGGAAATCGTGCCGTCCTCTTGGACAATATATTCGCCGCTCAGTTCCGGACGCTGCAGGATGCCGCGCAGGGCCGAGGCCGAGGACGCGCCCCCCCACTTGTCTTCCTCGATGTCGACGCGCTCGTAGAATGCGACCTTGAGGCGGTCGCCGACGCCAAACAGGGCTCCGGTTGACATGCCTGGCGCCTTGCTGAGGGTTTTGGGGCGCTCGGCACTGGTGGGGACGGCAGGGACGACGCTCCGCTCGACCGACGCCGCGGCCGATGCATCCGGTCCCGTGGTGAGGGTTTGGGGGGGCTCGGCACTAGTGGGGACTCCAGGGACGGCGCTCCGTTCGACCGAGGCTATAGCCGACGTATCCGGTCCCGACACGATCGCGCGGGAGGGTTCGGCCGTGGCGTCGACCGGTTGTTCTTGCCAGCTATCGATAGCAGCAGACACCCTCTGCACCACGGCTCCGGAGACATCCTGGACCTCCTGCGCCACGGTTCCGGAGAAATCCTCGACCTTCTGCACCACGGTTCCGGAGACATGCTCGACCTTCTGCGCCACGGCTGCAGAGGCGTCCTTGACCTTCTGCCCCACGGGTGCGGAGGCATCTTCGACCTTCTCCATTACGGCTCCGGAGACATCCTCGACCTTCTGCACCACGGCTCCGGAGACATCCTCGACCTTCTGCATCACGGCTCCGGAGGCAGCCTCGACCTTCTGCGCCACGGCTCTGGAAACAACCTCGATGGGCTCCCAGTTTCTGACCGCTCCCGCTCCCAGGACGGCGACCCCGGAGACCCCCAAGACAAGCAGGACGGCCTTCATTCCCCTGCGGCGGGCCGCCTGTGACGAGGGAGTGACGGGCTCGGAATTGTATTTTGCATCCATGGCCATGGCGCGTGGCTTTCACTTTCAATGGTAGCCAGCCCGTCCCGAACTGGCGAGCATCGGTCGACGAGGAAGGCTCTGCCTTATCGTGACCCTTCACCGCCAGCGGCACAACTATCCCTTTGTAGGCACTCCTTCCGGATAAACACCCCCTCCGGCGAACTCGTCCAATGAGCAGATTGCTGCCGCTGAAGGAGAACCTCTTTGATGGCAAAACCGGACAAAGGCGATCGAACGCAACGAAGAGCCGGAAATAGTGGTCCGACGCAGCGTCTCGAACCCCTGCGGCCCAACATGCGTTCGCAGAATGGCTGGGCCGTCTCCAACTTCGTCGTCCAGGCCCTGAAGAACGAGCCGATCACGATCTCCGGCTCCTAGTCGCAAACCCGATCATTCTGCTATGTCAATCACCTGATCGACGGCTTGACTCGCCTGATGAATGAAGAGGCGACCTCGATGAAGCCGCAATCTTGGCAACCCTATCGAGGTAGCAATAGCAGAACTGGCCCGCCTCATCATTTCTCTCGCCGGATCTCACCAGGCTCGAATTTCGGCCTCAGCCACGGGACTTCCCCGGCACAGCGCTGCCCCGATATGGACCCCCCCAGGGGCCGCGCCAGGCAACTCCTCTATTGCTCACCGCAGGTGCAACGCAAGGAGCGGCTCGGCAGACCATCGCCCATTTCGATGCCCGGAAGGTATCCGTGCTGCTGTGCGGGCTGCGGCTCATCGCCCTGGCCCACACCCAGTCGCCACGCCAGCTGTGGCACGTTGCTCCTCAAGCTGGTGAAGCTCGGGCGCTGGTCAGGATCAGCGCGCGCCGCGTCAAGATCGCCTTCTTCCCGGCCTGCGCCGTCATCCCAAAATGGCGGCTGGTCGCGGCGCGGCCCCTTGGCCCGCGGTTCTCCCGCCTGAGACGCCGCGCCGCCCCGCGCCAGACCGGCGGAACCACCCACGCCCCAGGGAGACCAAGCCCGGCAACTCTCGCGGCCCGCGTACGGGGCGCCACGATGGTGCCGGCTGCCGCCCGGAGCGGCTGAAACCCAGGGCCCGCACTCCTCACCAAGACCTCAGGCTTGAGAATCCGGGGTACCCCTCGACGAAGCTACCCTACGCCTAAAGAGGGTGTTCTTGTCTAGGGTTTTCCTAGCGTAAGGTAACACGGTCAAAAAAGAAACGTCAAAAAAGAAACTATGCGAGGAGCGCCTTGCGAGACGCGCGTACCTCAATCGCGTCAGGGGAGGCTACGATGACAACGAAATCCTTGGTGACCACAAAGTCTTTTATGACAGTGCTTGTCAGCCAAAGCGAGTTACTCCGAGAGGGCCTTGTTCTAATTCTCGATGCAGCAAAGTTTCGCATTCTTTTCTCTGCGGCTTGTGTTCACGACCTTCTGCAGAAGCCGCTACCCAAGCACCGGTCCATCTTGCTCATCATGGATCTCGACGGTACTGATGCGGATGCTGGATTCGCACAAATTTCAGAATTTAAAGGGATTTATCCGACCAGCCATGTCGTTGCGCTAGCCGATCACTGTCGACCGAACGATATAGTTTCAGCCCTTCGTGCGGGAGCTGACGCGTATTTGACAAAAATTGCCGCTCACGACACCTTCATCAAAGCTCTCGAATTGGTTATGCTAGGTCAGACGGTGCTACCTGCAGAAACTTCGACGTTTATTCAAGACATAAGACATGGTCTGAAACATGATGCGGTACATGATTTTACAAATGTGGCTGTTACAATGGAGAACACTGGTCGAGAACCATCAGTGTTGTCAACTCGGGAAGATTGTATTATACGTTGCTTGATCGGAGGGGAATCTAACAAAACAATCGCGCGCAAGATTAACATCGCCGAAGCTACGGTGAAGGTGCACGTGAAGGCCATCCTTCGAAAGATTCGGGTCGGCAACCGCACCCAGGCTGCAGTTTGGGCGATGAACCATGGTATGCTCACGTCCGCTCCTGGCACTGGCCCGTCAGGGACCGAAAAGACGGCTACTCAGCCTTCTCACCATCCGCAAGAGCTACTTGAAGCACAAAAGGAGTACCACCTTCTCAAGAACACTCATCCGATGTGACCGTCTCCGCGTCTTGACATATCGTCCTTCGGGCTGGTGACCTATACGCTGCATTATGCTGCGCATTATGCTGCCGCACGAAGAAGACCCCGGTCGAACGATGCGACCACCTACCCAGCACAGTAGATGCCGATGCTGAAAACTGCAATTTTGAGCTCAGGTCCCCGCAACCACACCTTTCTACGATGCACTTTCCAAAGCTACGTCCTGATACGAGGTTCCGCGATCAAGAACGCGTAGGTTCAAATCACCGCCGGCGATGGTAGCGTAAGGAGGGTGCAGTAGAGACGGGATCGCAATGGGCGCTGAGGTGGACCCCGCCAATGGGACCACGACCCGGCCTTTTGTGGTTGCCGTCGCGGATTTCGAGGACAGCTACTTCCCCGCCCACAGCCGATCGATAAATCAGTGGCTGACGGATGTAAGATCACGGGTTCATCCCGACGTGGTGTTAACCCAGGCCAGGTTCGACGTCCATCAGGACCAGCGGGAGGTCAACCAACTGACCTGGAACGTCTTCCGCGATCATCTGGTGCTCGAATGCCGCCCCGAAATGGGACGGCGACCTTTGCCAGCCCAATGCCTATCGTGCCGCTCACGGCCGACGTGCTGGAACGCAAGATGAGCCCCTCGACAAGCACTTCGGAACGCAGCGCTCCAAGGACTGGTTCGACCGCCAGACACTCGCTGCGCTTGCGAGATTGCGCGCAATGGAATGCCGGGCACCCCAGCATTTCGCCGGGGCTTTCACGCTCCGGAAGGCCAAAATTCTTTAGCAGTTTGCACACATTCTCTCGCAAAAAACTTACGGGGCGCCATCGAAAAATGGAGTGGGCCTTGAACTCATCGGGCGATCTGCTAACTATTCGTCTACGGCGGTCCGGCAAAAAGACATCTACAAGGAAAGACAGTACAGAACTAGCCTTCAAGCCGACCGTTTTTACTATCCATTTTGAAGTTGAGGGATTTATCAAAGTGGGCAAGACAAAAATTGCTCCTGGATTTTCGTTCAAGAAAGCCCGGATCGGAACGGTCGAGGGCGGAGAATCCGGGGTTCTCGTGTGGAAATGGGACCAACTGGTCGCGGTCCTTACTCAGATCGACGAGGAAGCCTACTCCACGAAGGGCAAATGGTTCCTCGAGACAGGCTTCGGGCTGCTGAGCGGGCAGCACAAGAATTTCGATACGATCGAAGAAGCCATAAGATGGGTGGCCAGACACACTTTCCCTGACACTTCAGATGCATCGGCGGATTCAGCGGCAGGAAGTTAACCCGAATCGCGGTCAGCTTCCGAGCTGGCGGAAGTCGCGCATTTCCCTTTTCAAGCGGTCGTCCTCCAGGCCAGTTTCCTGTCGGCTGGAATCTTCTTGGCTTTGCGTGCCGCCCTGAGCGGGTCCCAGCGAAGCCCTTCGGCGACACCTAGACCCGTTTGTCAGACGGCCGTCACCTTATTGGTCCGCAACCGAAGTGAGGTCGTGCTCATCACCGCCAGTCACCGTCGGCGGCCGCTATCATCTTCATGACAGCCGCCTCGTCGCGGTGTAGCTGACGACGAGAGCGGGATGAGCACCCACGCCTGAATGTCCGGCAGGAACACGGGACGGTATGTCTACGCCGGCTTGCCGTCGGGTCGAGCGCCGAGAGCTTCTGCGGCCGCATGCGGACCACTGCCTCTGACACCGCCCCCTCGAACAGCTTTCCAGAGGACTGCAGAACAAGATCATCGCGACGAAGCCGGGCGCTTCGGAGCACCCCGCCAAAATCCCCTACAGCATATTATCAGAAAGCTCGGGCAACGGACCCACCGGGGCGGGGGGCCGCTGTATCTCGGGCCGCTCCCGGATGCCATTCACTGCAACGGAGATCCCCGACTTTCACTAAGACGGCCCGCCGGGATTCACCCGAGGCTGGCCGTCTTATTGCTTGGGATACGCTTCGGCAAAAGTTCCTTCCGCGAAGAGATCGTTGACTTTGTAGGCGACTTCCGTGCGGTTGGTCGCCTTCAGCTTCTTCATGATATTTCGGATGTGGACCTTCACGGTGCTTTCGCGCAGGTTCAGTTCGTAGGCGATGATCTTGTTCGCCTTTCCGCGCCGGAGCGCTTGGGCGACCTCGGCCTGCCTGAGCGTGAACATGCCTTTCAAAGGCTGCGTGTCGGGGCTGTCCGAACCTATCAGGTGGCGCATGCAAAGGACACTGCTCGCAGGGACGAAGATGCCTCCCGCTGCCGCAAGGTTGATAGCCTCGACACAGACGTCGATTTCGACCGAGGTTGGAATGTAGCCGCGTGCGCCGCATTCGAGAGCGGTCAGTATATGTGCAAGATCTTCGGTGTCGGCCAGGATAACCACAGGGACTGATTTGAATTCGGACGAAATATGTCTAATCTCGTCTGCAATACCATGATCGGTGACCTTCCGGCCGCCAAGGTTGAAGAGTATGGCTGCAAGGGGAGGTGCCGAGCCCTTCTTCACGCGCCATTCATCGATCGAACCCATGGCGGCGATCTCCATGCCGAGTTCGTGGTCGGCGAGAGCCGATGCGAGACACTCGCGGCCTAGAGCCCTTCCGTCGAGGATGAGGAGGCATCCCCTGCCTCCTTGGCCGTGGAGACTTTCCGTTCCGCTGGACAGCACTCCTGACCGATTGGCCGTGTGTTTATGCCGTCCTGCTGTGGAACCCATGTCAATCCCCACATCTTTTCGCACAAGCCGCGTTGCGGCTGCCAAAACACCCCTCATTCTTCGCAATCTGAAAGCTTGAATACGCTGCCCTGTGTTTGAATGCGCTTGTGATCGAACACCCAGCCCTTGTGAAAGCGTGAGGCTCACCCAGCAGTTCTTCGCCCCTAGCCGAGAACAGCTTGTGCAGCGTATCGTCTATTTATAAGCGTTCTCTAACATAAGTTAATTTTTCGAAAATTTCGCGTCGACGGTCGCCTGAGGGCATGTGTTGAGACCGCGTCACCCAGCCTTGAAGCTCCCGCGAGTTCGATCGTGACGCGCGGGTCCGGTCAGATTCAATCTCTTTGGCCATGTGCCAACCGTTGAAACGATTCCCGACCGCTCAAGGAATGCCAAGGAGTGGGATAGCTCTGCGAGGTTGATCAGCCGGGTTGGCTATGATGCCATTCTCAGGAATGGGACCGCTTAGCCAACCCCAACCCGAGCAGCCATTCGAGGGAGGATCGGTAGTTCCTCGCGATTGTAGACGAGAATTCCTGAAGGTGGATATTGGCATGACCAGGGCGCAGTTCGTGGCATCCTTGGCCCAGCGTTTTAGGTCCGAGAACATCCGGCTGTATCTGCCGTAGTGTATGGGCAGCTTGCACGTGTTTCGGCAGCACGTTCTCCTCATGTGATAGGCCATGGTTGCCGTCGGACATGATAATCGGGCCTTTGCGGCTGCCCTCGTCAAGATAGACTGCGGCCCCGCCAAGTAAGCCGCGCACTACCAGCCCGGAAAACATCGTCTGGAACTGCTCCAGCGACGGCGCACTGTCGAGAAATTTTGCTGATGGCCTATGCGCTGGCGCCCAGCACCGCGCCGCAGGGGGCTTCGCGAACGACCCGCTAGAGACGGTTGAACCCGAGCTAGAGGGAATAAGCTCTACCTGAGGTACTCGCTGTCGAATCCGGCTGTTTTGACCAGCTTCTTGCGGTTGATCACCTCTACATGGCCTGCCTTGAAAGCGACGACATCGGCCTTGCGGAGTTCCCTCAATGTCCGGTTGAGGTGAACGGTGGTCATTCCGAGGATGTCAGCCAATTCATGCTGGGTAAGGGGACACTCATATCTTCCATGGGCCGACAGGCCAACGATCGAGAGCCTCTCCTCCAACTCGAGCAGGAAATGGGCGGTGCGGCTCATCGCGTTCCGCCGCCCGGCATTCATGAGATGTTCGGCAAGGATGGCGTTCAGGCGGGCCAGGGAGCAGGCGATAGTCTTGCCGAGGTGGCCTTCCGACAAGATGGCCTCTAACAGTTTCTTGCTGGAAATTTCATAAACAGCTAGTTCGGTTATGGACGCCAGGGACGCTAAACGGGGTCCGTCCACGGAACGGAACCCGACAATGTCCCCCCGCAGAGGAGTGTCGATGATCTGCCGTTCTCCGTCCAGTAGTCCGCGGTAAAGGAGGGCCCAACCCGATTTTACGATGAATATCCCATCGTTGTTGTCATCCTGGCGGCATATCACCGAATGGGGTTTGTAAATTCTTGCGGTCACACCGAGAAAATCGTTGTTACCCCAATCGTCCTTCGAGAATGTCCCCCCTACGGGATGCGAGTGTATGAACTGCAACAGTGTTTGCATGTTGCTTCAATTTCCGCACAACCTACATTGCTCCCGCACGAGTTCGACAGAAGGACCACCTACGGTAGAGGCAGGATGGCCTACTGTCCTCGTCTGTTTGAATGAGGTAGACTGCGTTTGAATCAAGGGGTTGCAAGCGTTCAGGCGGTCAAGTCACCATCCTCATCGCCCAACGCCTCCACCACATAATCGCGAACCTCGTCTCGGAGCCGATCAGCGTCCCAGTGGCTGCGCCCCAACAGCGACTGCATCCGATAGGGCCGCTCCGCTCCGGACTGCTCAGCCATCAGCCAGCCTGTCTTGCGCTCAATGCCGGAAAGAAGGCCGTCAAGGAAATCTGCGCCCGTCTCCCGCAACTCACGACGAGGAAGCACCCGCCCAACCCGCGCCTTCAGCGCTGTGAGCTCCTGCTCCCAAGCCAACAACGACCCTGACCACGAAGCGACAGACATGGTACCCTCCATAACCTGCCGAAGTGAATCAGAAAATCAAATGATCCGCAACTGTAGTACTAGACTAGGCGCGCTAGACAAGCGGCTCTGCGTGCGTCCGATGGAATCGCGTCGAATTCGTTTCCATAGCAATGCGATAAGTAAGAGTGAGACTTAAACCCCGTTGCTAATGCAACATCGAGCACTTTCATGTTCGTTTTTCCCAGTAAAGCTTGAGCTTTCTCTAGTCTTATTTTCAAGTAGTAGCGAGTGGGAGGCATATGAAAGTATGACTTCGCCAAGCGTTCGACTTGTCGAGGGGATGCGCGCACCGCCTCGCTGATCACTTAAATTGTGAGTGGTTCAGACTGGTTGGCTCGTAGGTTTCGCGTGGCCGACCGAGCAGAGCGACTGAAGCGATGACGAAGATTCGCCAAGCTGCATTTCATCACCAGCAGGCCACCATCCGCGCTTAGACACCCTGCTGGACCGCTCCCCGGGTCATCGCCCGCGCTAATGACCCAGCCGCATACGAAGCATCCTGCCGCTGAATAGCCGATACGCAGTGGCAATGATCAGCTCTTTTGCCGGCCAGCCCAATTACGAGGATCCCCTAGAATTCAAAAGGCGATCTTCACACCCAGCTTGCCGCTGACGGTTGAACTGTCTTGAGACCACTTACCGCGAATTTCGCTGCTGAGCATTGTCGATTGAGACATTTTCAGGTTGAAGCCGGACGACAGTGCAGCCGAAAAGTCTGCGTCGTCAAAGTCACTCTCTCTACCGTCGGCGCTTGCCGTGTTGGAATAGCCGAAGCGCTCCTGGATATCCAATCGCGCATAGGGGCTGATCACCATGCCATTGCCGAGCAGAAAATCAGCGTAAACTCCAGGTTCGAATTTGGCTGCGCCAAACGACAACCGGCTCTTTCCATAGACAGTGTCAAAGCTGTCTGTGTATTCGTCGCCGGTAAAGATGACGCCCAACAATCCGCCGCGGATGTCGAATCGCACCCGATCGGTCAGGTTGAAGATGCGACCAATTGAGCCTGTCAGTGCATATCCCTGTGTGTCGTAGCTGCCGAAAGTGTGCCCAGCCCTTTCGATGTCGGTGTTCCCAAGAAACGCAGATGCTGCCACGAGCGCATAACTCGTGCCGCGTCGAATGAGCCCGTAGCCGCCGAACATCCCACTTCTGTTGGTTGCTTCACCCTCGCCAATGAACCCGAATGCATCGGAATCGACTTTGGCCGAGGCATACCCGGCGAACACGCCGAGGTTCAGTCCATGCTCGCTGCCGAATCCAAAATGCTTTGCGGCATTGAAGTCGACGCTGATGGCAGCGGAGAATTCATCTACGCTGAAGCTCGGTCCATCAAGGACGCCCAAGCTATTCGAAATCGAGAAGCCGTCATGTTCCGTGCGGGCCAACTGACCGGAAGCGAAAACACCGAACGGCGTCGACTGAGCGAGCGGAACTCCGTTCGCGAGGCCGACGTCCGCCTCGACTACGTTATGAACAACATCACCAAGTGCCCCCAGAGATGTGTCGACAATCACGCTGTTGGTCGCACCTCCAAGATAGCAGTTCGTGTCCAGAAAGGTGCCCTCACTGTCGACAATGCAGGCGTTTGCCTTAGAAGGCAGTAAAATCAATGCAGCGGCAAACGAGAACATGCCCGCTGCGCACAAGCGCCGAGCGAAGCTTTCCTTCATTGTCCTTTCCCCTCTTAACTACAAAGCTAATGTAATAAGGGATGCGATACGCAGAAGATTCTCAATGCAATATCTGGCTGTGGCAGCGGGGGTGCAACATATTGCACCGGCGCTCGCAAGAGTGTAGCAGGTTCTCGCCGTTCAGGATATGGGTTTCGTAAAGTGCTCGATTTCTGCTTGCTAGGAACTGCGGCGGAGCTCGCCGACCGGATCTGTCGATTGCACGCACCAGCGGTACTCTTTCGGATGAGCACTGCGTCAAGAAAGCGGGCTGGCACCACCCTTGCGCTTTCTTTGAGGGGATTTCTGGTGTAAAAATGCCGTTGCACTCCGAGACATAAGTTTCACGCGCAAGAGTAGCGTGAGCCGGTTCGACGCTTCGACGACTCCGAGATTGTCGCATGCTGAAACGAGCCCGTTACATGACCTACAGTCCCTTCCTGCGCATCATAATGGTTCTGCTGGTGGCACTGGTTGGATCGGTACGTGCTGAAGCGGCGGTCGAAGATGAACCAATGCCACAGTCAAGCAAGCGGCTCGCCATTGTCATCGGCAACTCCGATTACCACAGTGCTCGTCTCCCACACTTGCCCAATGCGGTAAACGACGCCACAAGGCTTTCCGAAAGCCTGAGGAGGCTGAATTTTGATGTGCTGACGGGAGTGGATCTCTCCCTTGCCGGCTTCGGCAAGCTTTTTCGCCAGGCCGATGGCAAGCTTGTGGGCGCCAGCGCGGTGCTGATTTTCTACGCCGGCCATGGCGTGCAGCTTCAGGGCGAGAATTACCTGCTGCCGGTCGATACGCCCGATCCTGAAACCATCGGGGAACTGACTGCGAAAGCAATCAAGCTCAACGACCTGATCGCACGATTCTCAAGTCGGGAACGGCAGACCTTCATTTTCCTCGACGCGTGCCGAAACAACCCGATGGGCAAAGGCCCAAGCGTAATGGATGGGCTTGCGCAGGTCGAAGTGGGCGAAAACACGTTTGTTGCCTTTGCAACCCAGCCAGGCAACATCACGGCGGACGGCTCGGGAGACAACAGCCCGTTCACTACAGCCCTGTTGAAGAATGTCGAGATCCCAGGGCTCAGCATTTCGGACATGATGATCCGCGTGCGCAACGAGACTGAAGCACTCACTGTCGGTCGTCAGGTCCCGTGGGATCAGTCCAACCTTCGCGAGCAGTTTTACTTCACCGAGCAGCAAGTGCTCGACCCGGCTCAGTTGAGCGCCAGCTTGTCGCGTATCCTGTCGGATCCTGTCGCGAAGCAAAGACTGCAGGTAGAACTTGCTTCCAACGACTTGCAGACTGCGGTGATTATCGTGGGACAGACTTTACGATCGGTGGACGCTTCGGCGCCATCCGGCGCTTCAGCCGATGCGGTCGGTACGGAGATTGCGAGCCTCGAAGGGGCCCGGAAAAGTGTGATCTCCGGTCTTGAAACATTGATCGTTGGCACGCAGGCTGGTGCAACGAAGCCTGAAAAACAAGCCGAGCTCGTACGCAGTGTCCAGACAGAATTGCGCCGCCTAGGTTGTTATCGCATGACCGTCGACGGAGATTGGGGCAAGGGCTCGCACCATGCTCTCAGCACGTATTACATGAACACCAAGCGAATACCGTCGGCCACCGAGCCAACCGTTGAACTTCTGGGGGAGCTCTTTTTGCACTCCGGCCGCGTCTGCAAAGACCCTGTGACCGTATCGCAGAGGCCCAGGCGAGCAAGTGTCGCCTCAGATGTCGCGCCCGTGCGGAAAAAGGGTGCTCCCAGCCGAAAAAATGCCAGAAACTCGCAGCCGCAATCCTCGCCTCCCGCAGCTGCTCCTCCCGATATCAATGGCGGAATTGGGATTGGCGGCGTTTTCTAGAGAAGCCATTGTTCCACGCGTACCCTTCTTGGCACGCGACCACAGCATGGCGTGATTTGGGCCCGCCTGCCGCAGCTAAACAACCTGGCTCGTACCGATCGCTGTTCCGGCGATCCGTTCCGCGTATATGAACGCGATTGTCTGGTGAGGTCTTCCGGAGCGGAGAAGGTTGGATACGAGTTCCTCCCCCCGCCGCCATACACTCGGACCCAACAATCTTGCTGCGGCTCGATGGTGCACGAACCGCGCAGAACCGCCGGGCTTTTCAATTCAAACTGCCTGGAGAATCGTCAAATGCAGCTTCGCTGGGCAACGGAAACGAGTTTGCTTACGACGGCCGCCGCAGTGCTCAGTCCGGTCGACTGTACTAGCCGAGATATGGTTTGGCGCGGGCGCGGGTCCAGCTCTGTGTCGCCGTGAACTGTTTCGTGACCCGGATTTGATCGTCGCTGTCGTTGAACTGGCAGGCTCGTAAGTTGCGCGTGGCCGACCGAGCAGAGCGCCAGGGATCGGACGAGCACGCCTGGAGGTGTGACAGACGTTGCAGACACTCCGTCCCTGATGTAATTTAGCATTCGATCAAGTGAGGAATATCCGCTGTCGCGACGGCTTTTCTCTCTTTCTGTCTCGGCAGATTGCATGCTCTCTGACGGACCTTGCTAGCACATGCCGTGTTCTTGTGGGCGAGGCAATAGCGTTCAAGGGAATTGCCATGCTCCGACTTTGCGGAATCGTCGCAGCCTTCCTCCTCGCGAGCTTCACGACCTTTGACGCTTGCGCCGACCGAAGGGTCGCCTTTGTCATCGGCAACTCGGAGTACCGACAATTCCCGGCACTCAAAAACCCGGCCAAGGATGCCGAGGACGTGTCCAAAACGTTCCGACTGGCAGGGTTCGAGGTCTTTGTCGCAAGCGATCTGACGAAGCTGCAATTCGAGGAGCAGTTCCGCAACTATCTTGCCGCCGCAGACGGCGCGGAACTGGCCGTCGTCTACTACTCCGGCCACGGTTTCCAGATCGGCGGCGAAAATTTTCTGATCCCGGTCGATGCCTCCTTGAAGCAGGCGCCGGATATCGAAGTCCAGGCCATCAAGCTCAACGATGTGCTGGAACAGTTACGCTCGAAATCAAAGATCCAGGTGATCATACTCGATGCCTGCCGCAACAATCCGTTTCCACGCAAGAATTACTGGCTGAGAGACCAGCTCATCACTGCCGGCAATACCGGGCTCGCACAGGTGAGAAGCTCGCTCAATACCTTGATCGCCTTTGCCACCGAACCCGGGGCGGCGGCTTATGACGGCGCCGGCGAACTCAGCCCGTTTTCGGCGGCGTTTTCCCGTCGCGCGCTGGCCCCGAACCAGGAGATCCGCACCGTGATGGCAGCGGTGCGCCGCGATGTTGTCGAGGCCACAAACGGCCTCCAGGTTCCCTGGGAGAACTCATCGCTGATCGACGAAGTCGTCTTGATGCGCCGCAGCAATCGACCATCGCTGCCGCCCGTACTGGAGAAGGTCGTGCTGTCAGGAGTCGGACCCGTCGACTTGGGGCTGCCTGAACCGGTCGATGTCGATGGCGGTACGATTACCCTGAGCATCGAAAGACCGCCCGCCCTGGGGCGTTTGATGCTGGACGGCAAGCCTGTCGAGTTGGGCGTGCCGATCCAGGGCAAGGATTTGCCGCGTCTGCAGATGGATGTTCCCAAGGGAGTCGCCCCGCAGGAAGAGGTCGACATGCTGGCCTATGCGACGCATGACAACTGGGGCGGTCAGACCCAAGGCATCGTCGTGTTCCGGGTCAAGAGCGGCGAAGGCGCGCAAGGCGAACAGATCATGGCTTCGCTCGAGGCCGAGCAGAAGCAGCAGGTGCTGGAGCGTGGCATTCATATCACCGGTGCGGCCGAGGCGATCGAAAACCGCGACATCGATGTTCCCGTGGGCGTGGGTCCAGTTGCGCTGAATCTGGATTTCCCGACCGATGATCCCGCCGTCAGCCTGAAAGTATCGAGTTATCCGGCAACGGGAACGCTCTCGCTGCCCGATCGAACCCTGTCGCCGCAGTCGAGCCTGATGGCCGGGGAGATCGACCGGCTGCGCTACGAACCCCAGATCGGCGCCGAAGCCACGGTCGAGGTTGGCTTCGAAATCCGGGCGGACAGCAGCTCATCAAAGCCGGCCACGATGAAATTGTCGCCGACGATCGATCCGTGCGACACGGCTGCCGGCGAACCTCTCGATCTGCAAGGCGTCACCCCCGGCCTGCTGCCGAACGAAATTGGCGCTAGCGCGGTGGAGCTTTGCGAGGCCGCGGTAAAGACTTATCCGGAAGTCCCGCGCTTCCGCTATGAACTGGGGCGGGCGCTGCTTGCGGCAGGCAAGGTCGAAGAAGCCAAGACAGCCATCGAGGAGGCGGCCAGGAAGGGACATGTACGCGCGGTGTTCGAACTCGGCTACATGTATGCGACCGGAACCGGGGTGGCCCTGGACCGCACCCAGGCCAATGCCCTCTACGCGGCGGCCGCCGACAAAGGCGATCCCTACGGGATGACGTCGTGGGGTCGCGCCTTGTTCAATGGCTATGGCGTCAAGCCCGACACCAGCAAGGGATTGGACCTGCTGCTCAAGGCGGCCGCTATGGGGCACACCTATGCAATGAACGATCTCGCCGCGATCTTCACCGAGGGCCGCAACGGCGTAACCGCTGACCCGGCCCGCGCTGTTGCCTTCCTGCAAGCCGGTGTCCAGCGGCAGGACATGTATTCCATGAACCTGCTCGGGCGAAATTACTTGTCCGGGCAGGGCGTTGAGGAGGATCCCAAAACGGCGCTAGCGTTATTTCAGCAGGCAATCGATCTCGGCCAGCCCTATGCGCCTGGGAGCCTCGCACGCATGTATCGGGACGGTGTCGGTGTGGAACGAAGCCTCGCAGAAGCGCAAAGATTGTTCGAAATTGGGATCTCGCGGGGTGATCCGTTCGCAGCTTACGATCGCGCGGCCCTCGAGATGCAAAAGGGCGACAAGGCCGATCAGGCCCTTGCCGTGCGCTTCCTTGCGCTTGCGGCCGCACTTGACGTGCGCAAGGAACTGCCGGACGCCCAGAGGACGCTTGCGAAGTTCGGACCGAAGCCAAAAACAGCGGCGTTGAAGCAATTGCGACAGGAACTGAAATCGAAGCTTCCCGGTTCCGGTTCACAAGACACCCAACTGGTTAACGCGGCCAGACGAGTCTGGGAAGAAGCCAATCCGCGTCGGGACTTGTTTTGACCAAGGAGGAGACAATGGCGGGCAGAGTATTGAAACAAGCAATACTTGGAACAGCGTTATCCGGTTTCGTGGCGGGCCTCATGGGCTGCACTTCCCTGGTTCCGAAAGTTGAGCCGACGCCGCTGGTCGAAACGCCCCAGCCGAAGATCCTCCGCCGGGTGCCTCCGCCGAAAGTCGTCAAGCCCGCACGCAAACAAAAGACCGCGAAGAAGGTGATTATACCGGTTGAGGACGAACCTGTTCCCGCGCCTGTCATTCCTTCTGGGGGCGGTGGCGGAAGCGGCGGTGGAAGCGGGGGCGGCGGCTGGGGAGGATGATCAGGTCAGAACGGGACGAGGCTGGCCCGTCTTCCGTGCTGCTTTTGAACCATGAGACCTGACTGCCTTCAGCTGCGCTCGTCAGCATGCGCATTTCGAATATCGCTACTTTGCTGCTCCGGCACAGCAAGCTCGATAGGTCTCGACTCGGACGATCCACGCCGGGTCGCAGGGCAGGGCTTCACAGGTCTATCTTGGAGGGTCTGGAGTGACCAGACAGGGGAGCATGCCGCATGAGCAGGGCAGCCTTCCGGAGTTTCAGACAAGTTCCAGAGTAAATGAACGAAAGTCCCGTTCGTTCGAACGATGACAACTTAGGAAATAGGGGATAGCCTTCGCGCGTTATTCCGTGCTTTGGCGTTGCCGAGGGTGCTTCACTAGCATTGATCTTTTTGGTGCGGCACCCCGGCGCTGCTGCGTGCAGTAAGTGGAGAATGCAATAGCGGTGAGGGCCGCGATCGGCGAGGTTCAGTGATGAATCGTGTGCAGAGCACCACGTCAAAATGTCTCCGCTGTGACTTCACCTTTATTAAACGACAGCCCTTGATTTTACTTCACGAGATACGCGGCAGGGGGTGTAACGCCATGCCATCCCTCATCCCGCTATGCCTCGTTCTGCTGTTGACATCTCCGGCAAATGCTCAGTTCGTGCCCGAAGCGCCAGCGCTTGCTACGGCTAACGACAGCTCGTCGGTCGTGGTCTCCGAACACACCGAGGTCGGCAAAGAATCCGGCAAGCCACAACCGAGCACGCTCGGATCCCATAAACCTAGTGAGATGGTGCTCAGCGAAACACAGGCACTCAACAAGGGCGCGCTAACGCCGCTCGGCGAGCATGAAGTGGCTTTACGCCGCGAGTTGGCCGCAGCACGAGCGGAGCTAGACGTTATGCAGCGCGGCGTACGTGATCTAAGCGCCCAAGCACACGTGCTGGCAGACACGGTGGCTGAGCAAGCACAAGCCCTAAAAGAGCAGCAACGAACAGAGGAAGCGCTCGGGCTCGATCTGGAGACGGCGCAGCGCGTTATCGAAAGCTACAGGGCCGAAGCCAGTCTCTGGAACAGTGAGGAGGCTGCCGCGCCTGGAGCACCCCCCTCTAAGGACGCCTCCCAGCTTGCTGCGAAGCGAACGCTTGATGACGAGCGGCACAAGGTCGAGCTCTTGGAGCAAGAACTTGCCACGGCTCGCCAAACTATCGATGCTCTTAAGGCAGGCGCAAATCTGGCAGCCGTCGAGCAGGCCAACGCCATAAGGGAGCGACAGGTGGCCGAGGCCGCTCTAAAGCAGGCTCGAGAAACACTCGAGCTGGGATGCGAACGAGCAGATTCAGCTGTACGTGACCTCGATATTGTTCGCCAGGAACGCGATGCTTTAAAGCAGAACTCGGTAGAATTGAGTGCGGCGCTCGACCAAGAGCGTGAAAGGGCTATCGGTCTAGCCCGCAGCCACAGTGCCGCGCGCGAGGCAATTGATGTTGCCAAGGGTAAGCGTCGCACTGCGGCTGTGGAGCGCGCGCCAAAAGGACGTACCCCCGCGAGTGCACTTGCAAGTAGGTTATCGCGTTCGGGCGCCCAACCAGCCCGTAAACCGGGCTTGCCGGAAAAACAGAAAGTGAAGGTCCAAAAGCCGCCGCAAACCGTTCTGCTGGCAACCATACCTCTTCCCGCAGCATTGCTTCCAACACGGCCATCAAAAAGCTCGAGTCGCGCCAGTGAAAACTAGTGAGCGAAATGTATGCCGCAGGAGAGACGAGAATGAAGAAGTATGTCGCGGCCGCTTTGACGATCGGGATCACAGTTGGGCCTGCCTCAGCGCTTGAAGCAGGCGTGGGCGGTAGGGCGGGCGGTGTCGGGGTCGGTGCTGGGGTGAGCGCCGGTTCGCAAGGCGTATCTGTGGGGGCGGGCACGAGCGTCGACGGCGTAGGCGGAGCAAATGTTGGAGCTTCGGTCGGTGCATCAGTCGACGCAGGCGTTGGTGCCAGCGGCAACGTTGGTGACACAAGCACAAGTACCAGTGTGGGCGACGATCCGTCCGCCGAAAGCGAAGCGGCAACCGCACCCGACAGTTCGACTGCAGCGACGGCCCCTGCTTCTGCCAAGACCGCTGGGCAATCCATCGTCCTGCCACCCGTCCTCAGACCTTCCAAAGTCGGTGACGGTGACTCCACCAAGGGATATCCCTTTGTATCTCTGGGACCACTGACAGCGAAACCCGGTACGCCGATTGTGATCGTGCGAGCCTGCCGCGCGGCGATCATGGCCGCTGCGATGCCGCTTGGGGCCGTCCGTGTCCACGCGGCAAGCGCAGGCGCCTTGGATCAACGTCGGGGTGCACTCACGGCGCCGATCGAGGTGCGAATAGACTATGCAAGAAAAGGCGGCATCGAAGTCCGGCAGGCGCAAGTCAGTTGTCGTCTCGATGCGTCGGGCAGGGTCACTGCAATAATATAGCGCCAAGCCTGATTTGCCAGCCTGCGCACACCGACAGCGGCACGATCCGCTTTTCCATCTACAAAGCGGCCTTCTTCGGCGATGGCGGAGGTGAGGGCACGCTGACCTTCATGGTCGCCCTTGTCCCATATCGGTTCGCGGAATTTCGGGCGACCTCGCCTTCGGCGCCTCCGAGACGTATTGCAAAGGTACCGTGCGCCACCTACGCCGCGCTCGAGAAGTGACGGGTTCTGCGGTGCGGCGGGCGTTGGCAGCGCGCTCGGCAAAAGGGGGCCAGGTGATCGTCATGGCCAAAGACAAGGGGGCTCAACTCGAAACGCAGAGAATGAAGTTCAGCCGCGAGTTCAAGCTCAAGGCGGCGAGATACGTGAAGGATCGAGGTGTTGCGGTCGCCTGGCTGCGCTGCACAAATCGGTGCGCGATCTAGCGGGCGATCCGCCGATGCGTTTCCTGGCCACGCCAAATGAAACCCGAACAGCTGGAGATTGACGGATTGCGCAAGGAAGTCGCGAAGCCGAGGGCGGAGCGCGACATCTTAAAAAGCCTACTTCGCGAGCGAAGTGATACGAGGTTCGCTTTCATCGTGGGCGAGTCACGCCCGCCGGGCGCAGGATCTTCATGCTGCAATGCCGGACCAAGCCGGCGTCCGCCGTAAGCCCGCGATCCGGAAGTCCGGTGATTTGACGGTCGAGCAAGCTCGAAAATAGCCCAGGACAGCCTCCTTCCTATTCGATCGCGGCGAACTTGAGCTTCGAGGAGAGGTCAACCACTTCTGCGAGAACTCCCAAAAGGTGTTGGTGAAGGCTGCTGGGCTACATGCTGTCGATGCTGGATTTGGCTGCATGTTATCGGTGCAACTAGTTTCGCTGCCGCCTGGGCGAGGTTGGCCGGCGCCCGTTTGGGAGCTTGGGGGCGGGGAGGCGCCCGCCGAGCGGACATCAGGTCCGCCGCCGAGAGAACTTAACAGCGGCCACGCTCGCGCCTATGGCGCTATCGCGGAAGGCCGGACGGCAGCCGGTCAGTGCATACCCTGACACGCCGGTCCGTCTGCGCTTACGTGCAACAGTGGGTCAGACCGCACGGGCTGGCTATGGCTTTGCGACTGCCAGCCCACCCAATGAGCGCCGTTAAGTAAGCAGCGCCTCTTCTTGTAAATGACAGCCTGATGCGATCCTACCAGACTTGCCGATCGTACCAGTCGTCAATGTCCTGCCGAACACGGTCCTTTTCGATACCATATCGTTCCTGGATCTTGCCTTCGAGCTGATCGCGATTGCCAGCGATGCGATCAAGATCATCATCGGTAAGTTTGCCCCACTGTTCCTTGATCTTACCCTTGACCTGCTTCCAGTTTCCTTCGACCCGGTTCCAGTCCATGACGTATCCTCCATTGTTTTACATACGGCGAAACGGTCGTCCGGCCTGGGAGTTCCGGGACGAAGACCTCTGATGTTCACGTTTCCAGTTGGGAAGGTGACGGCGCCAATTAGGAGATGGTGGGCCTTTGGGGGCGCGTCGACCTCCCCGACGAAGGCCCTTGCTACACATCGACAGGCGATGCGGTGCCGTAGGCGAACGCAAACAACGAGCGGAGCGTGACGTGTCAGCGAGAGGAGCACGGCTGTCCTGCGCAAGATCATTCATGTCGAAAAGCCCTCCCTGGCTTCGGGCCGCTAGGCCCGCCCCGCGGTAGCGACATGCCGGATCCGAATACATGGGCTACTGCTGCCTGGGAGCCGGCTCCATGCCACGCGCGTCGCCGGATTGAACCCGAAGAGTCCGGCCGCGTTGTCTGGTGACTGGAATGGCGATTGTTGGAGATAGAAAAATGGCGAACACTGGCACAACGCGTGGACGCAACCAGGACCGGGCAAGGGTCGCTGGTGGGCAGGACCATGAGATGAAATATGAGGCGAGCAAGACCGGCGCCAGCAAAGCTGACGTCAAGTCGGCGGTGAAGTCGGTCGGCAACAGTCGCAAGAAGGTCGAAGCCAAGCTGGGCAGGCAGTGAGCCTCGCCCGCACAGGACGCCGACCACGTTGGCGATATCAAGAGCTCGAGGTTCAGCGCGGAGGCAGGCCAAATTGCCCTATGACCGACTGCCGGGAGGTCCTCATGCGAGGGCCGTGCACATGACCCGCATCGCTACCTTCAATGTGAACGGTGTAAACGGCCGACTGCCGGTGCTCCTGAAGTGGTTGGGCGAAAGCGACTGCGACATCGTGTGCCTGCAGGAATTGAAGACGTCGGACGACAAGTTTCCTGCCGACGCGATCAGGGAGGCGGGCTACGGCGCGATCTGGCACGGTCAGAAATCCTACAACGGTGTCGCAATCCTCGCCCGCGGGATCGAGCCGGTGGAACGTCGACGCGGCCTGCCCGGGGATCCTGACGATACCCACAGCCGCTATATTGAGGCCGACGTGGGTGGCATCGTCGTGGGCTGTCTCTACCTGCCCAATGGCAATCCTGCGCCCGGCCCAAAGTTCGACTACAAGCTGCGCTGGTTCGATCGTCTCATCAGCTACGGCCAGCATTTGCTCCAAAACCGGACGCCAAGCGTTCTGTGCGGCGACTTTAACGTCGTTCCAACCCCGATCGACGCCGTGGTGCCGAGCCGATGGCTGGGCGATGCGGTCTATTTCCCGCAGAGCAGGCAAGCCTATGCCAAAATGCTCCAAGCTGGCTGGATAGATGCCGTGCGGCGCATCCATCCGGAGAAGGGCATCTACACCTATTGGAATTTCTCCTACCGTGGTGGCTACGATCGGAGTTCCGGTCTGCGAATGGACCATCTCTTGGTGAGCCCCTCCGCGTCCGACCGGCTGCGCGATGCCGGCGTGGAAGTCGAGCTTCGCGGGTGGGAGAAGCCAAGCGACCATGTGCCGGCCTGGATCGAGCTCAATTGACTGGAAGGAATGCAGATGGTCGAATTGGATGACCACGTCGATCAACAAAATCTCTTTGTGTGTGGCCGGCGGGAGGAGTCGAGCGGGGGAACCGCCAAACACGATGACCTTGGGGCAGCTCCGCTCCTGCTGCACCAGGATCATCCACTATATGCGTTCGCCGACATGCCACTGAACAAGCTTTGGAACATCGGGGAGTTATTCCCCCGCGGCCAAGGCACGGATGGCAAGGAAGCAAAGATCGTGGCTGGTCTGGACCAGTCCAAGGCGCAGAGCACTGCCAGGAAAGCGGTCCGGCATTGACGAAATTGGACCAAGGCCTGCGGTTTGGACCGCTTCGTGAGCGCTGGGTCCACCTTTGCGTCGACATGCAACGGATGTTTGCCGAAACGACGGAGTGGCACACGCCGTGGATGGAGCGTGTATTGCCCAATGTCGTCGCCCTCGTCGAACTTGACCCCGCGCGGACGATCTTCACCCGGTTTATTCCCCCCTCAATCTCCTAACGACGCAGGCGGCGCCTGGAGACGCTACTATCAAAAGTGGGAGACGATGACCCGTGATAGGCTTGATCCGCAGCTGATTGATCTTGTTCCGGAACTGGCGCGGTTCGTGCCGCCCGCTTTGTTGGAGGACAAACTTGTCATGTCGGCTTGGCACGGGTCACTGCATGCTCGCCTGCGGTCTGCGGGAATTAATTCACTGATCGTGTCGGGCGCGGAGACGGAGGTCTGTGTGCTCGCCTGTGTGATGGGAGCCATCGATTTCGGCTACCGGGTGATCATCGTCGCCGACGCGGTATGTTCCGGAGCTGACTCGACCCACGATGCCATGCTGGCGATCTATGAAAGCCGCTACGGCATGCAGGTCGAGACAGTGACCACCGCCGACCTCCTGGCCGCTCGACTGGACGGAATGTTGTGACATCGGGAGCACCCTTGCGCAGGGCAGAACAGGAATGATTATCGACGCGTTGGGCGTCACGGCGAGCTTCGAAGTCGCGCTGGAAGCCCGCCGGCGCATGGACTTCTCAGCACCTATCTGCGTGCATCCGGCCTAAACACTTATGTGCTGGGAATCAGTGGGGGAGTGGATTCGCTTGCCGCCGCCCTTCTGGCTCAACGCGCCGTCGAGGAACTGCGAATGAAAGGGGTGCGGCAGACATTCTTCCTCTTTCCGGGCTGAACAAGCGCAGGGTTCGCGCCTTGGCAGCACATCTGGGCGCTCCGTCCGATCTTGTTGACAAGATCCCGACCGCCGACCTGGAGAACCTCGTCCCGCTTCGGCCTGACGAAGATGCATATGGTCTCACATACGATCAGATTGACGACTTCCTCGAAGGTCGAGAGATCAACGAAGCGGCGCGCAGGCGCGTACTTCATGCGCATTCCAGCACAGCCCATAAGCGAGCGCTTCCCGTCACAACGATTGCCATGACGGGTTCGACATCTAGGCATCGGCAATAGTGTCTCAACATACACGATTGATGGGCTTGCCGCAGATAGGCAGCTAACGGCCGGAACTACCGCTGGAGCGATGCATTGCCCTCTCAGGGCGCACGCGGCCATGCGGTCGACAGTGTCGGCGCGTATGGCCGAGGCCGGCACACGAACTTCATTCCTCACTGAAGGCCCGCTCTCTTGATCTTCCGCAGCGTACCCACTTGACCGGCCGCCTCAACATTCCAGGCACCTGGATTGCAGCCGGTCCTTGCCGCTCTCCTTCGGCCGGTCGCAATGTTAGACGTACTGCCGTTAGCGATGCAGGGCTGGTTGTCAGATGCGTGATGCAAAACGTGAGATGCAGCTCAGTTTTGGCGATGGCAGGCGCGCCGCATTGTTGATATCATCCGCACAGAACAGGCGCGCAAATGACATCGGATTCAGAGAAGGCTGAGGCGGTCGAGCAGTTGCTTGATACACCTGACCTTGCAACAGCACTCGAAAGCGAACAGTTCAAGAAATTCCTCGACCAGGTGCCGATCGCCATAGCCGTTTCGGACCTTACCGGTGAAGAGCGCGTGGTCTACGCCAATCCGGAATTCGAGAAACTGTCAGGCCTGACAGCCGCCAGGCTTACCCGAAAAAACTGGGCGGCCCTTTTAGGCACAGGCCTCCATCAGCAAAAGGACAGGCCGCTAGCCGAGGCTGTGGTCGAGGAATCCGATTTGGTCGGCACCTTCAGGCTGGAGCGCAGCGAGGATATACCCGCGATCGTCGACGTTTATTCCAACGAGATAGAGGACGACAACGGCAAGGTCTGTTTCCGACTGGTGGCCCTGGTCGACGTATCGGCTCACGGCGAGGCGGGAGATCAGCGCTCGGCCGAGGAGCGTGTCAACGAGAAAGACACACGGCTTCGCGAACTGCAGCACAGGGTGAAGAACAACCTGCAGATGATCACCGCACTGATCCGGCTGGAAAGCCGCAACGCTACCGAGGCCGACCGGAGACGGTTTGAGCGGCTCGCCGGTCGCGTCGACGCATTGGCGATCCTCTACCAGACGCTAACGGCCGACGAGCCGAAGGAGGAGGTCGACCTTGGTGTATATCTCAGCCAGATCGCGTCCGCGGTCATGAGCTCGCATGCGGTCGAGGGAATCCGGCTGGATATGAAGGTGGATACATATCCGGTGTCAATAAACGTCGCCATGCCGGCGGGACTGGTCGTAAACGAATTGCTGACCAATTCGCTTAAGCATGCGTTCCGGGGCCGCGATGGCGGCACGATAACGCTGCACAGCATCGTCGATGGCGACGGCTGCCGGGTTATTGTGGCGGACAACGGAATCGGCCTGCCGGAAGGCGAGATGTGGCCCAAGCCAGGCAAGCTCGGAGCGCTGATCGCGCGATCGCTGACCGAGAACGCCAAGGCGCAGCTAGCCGTCGAGTCCAGCACCAACAAAGGGACGAAGGTGACCATCGTTTTCAAGCGGTCGGCGGCAACAAGCTGAACGATTGCCGTCGAACATAGCAGGCCGGAGGCTGGCTCACGTCGCCGCTTTGAGCAGGTGACTGCAAACACGCCCCGGACGCCCTTCGGCGGTCGAGAAGGAGTATTGCGGCGCAACTCACCCAAACGTCGATCCGCCCGAACTCCGCGACGATGGTATCGCCCATGCGCTCGACTTCAGAGCGATTTGTAGGATCGGTGCCCCATAAAACACGCGCGCTCCGAGTTACCAGCAGTCGGACGCCGCGCACTCGGCACGCGCCGGCTCACGCGTCACGAGAACATGTCATAACCCTTTGCCGCGAATGCGCCTGCAGCGGCCTGCCCGATCTCACTGGAGGCGCCGGTGGTGTCCGCTGGAAGCTGAAACGCTCTGCGCGTTTACCGCGAGCTTCATCGCTCCGCCATGATGGCGGGGGCACCTGACGCCTTTGCGCTCATCACGCGCGGGCTGGCAATTCAGCAGCGAGTCATTGCATTGGCCAATCTTGCCGAGGACGAAGGTCTAACCTACACATCAAATTGGTCCGACTGTTCGTGGTCGGAGGTAACCGCGAAATTGCGCTATCGGGACATGAAAGCAGTGCTGTAGGCAAACCGTGATGCGTGCATTCGTTCGATTGGTTGCTGCGATTATCCTGACGCCAGGCGTGGCCAGTTGCACCAGTATTTCCTACTACGCGCAATCTTTGCAGGGCCATATGCAGATCATGGCGGCGCGCCAAGACGTCGGAAAACTGATCGACGATCCTTCGACCCCTGAGATATTGCGCGCCCGAATGGCATCGGCGAACGCCATACGACAGTTTGCTATCGATGAACTGGCGCTGCCCGACAATAACAGCTACCGCAGCTATGTCGATGTTGGTCGCGACTCCGTGACATGGGCCGTCTTCGCCGCGCCGGAATTCTCGCTGACACCACGAACATGGTGCTTTCCGGTTTTCGGCTGTGTTCCCTACCGGGGATATTTCTCCGAAAAGTCTGCGACTGAAACCGCCGCCGAACTTCAAAGACAGGGCCTCGACGTCTATGTAACGGGCGTCACTGCATATTCCACGCTTGGCTGGTCGAGTGACCCGCTGCTAAGCACGATCCTCACCCAAGATGGAACGTACCTCGCAGGGCTGGTATTCCATGAACTGGCCCACCAGCGCGTCTACGTGCATAACGATTCCGCGTTCAACGAGGCGTTCGCTGTCGCTGTCGAAACAACGGGTGTGAGAAAATGGCTGCGCGCGACCGGCGATACTGTCGGATTGCGCCGTTACGAAACCGACCGGAGGCGCAAAGCTGAATTTCTCGCGCTGGTGTCGCAGACCCGGGACGAGCTAAGGCATGTCTATCACGACGATGGTACTTCTGAGCAGAAGCGGGCCGCAAAGACGGCCGCGATCGAACGGCTGAGGACGCGCTACCGTCAGATGCGCGACAGGCGCTGGGGTGGATACGGCGGATATGACGCCTGGTTCGATGCTCCGATCAATAACGCAAAGCTCGCCGCGACTTCTGTCTACAGCGATAGGGTGCCGGCCTTTCTCCGTGTGTTCGACTTGTGTTCGGGCGACTATTCACGGTTCTATGCATCGGTTCAAAGGCTCGGCGCGTTAGATAAGGCTCGCCGCGCCGAAGCGCTTGCGGGGGCAGACAAATGTTATGGAGCCATTCAAACCTGACGGCCGAACCGGTGACATTATTGGGCGTGAACTGACTCGGAGGTTTCGAGCGGATGCACAGCGATCGTGGACACCAAGTCGCCAGGGCAGTGTTCTGTTCACCCGGCCCGGTCGCTCGGCGGGACTGGCGAATTATTCTGCGCAGCAAATATCTACCTAATTGACCCGGTCATGAAGCTCGCGGATCAAGAGCTCCTGACGGTCTGCGACCTCCTGTTTCTGTTCAAGGTGGGACTTGACCTCGAGCTGGCGTGCACGCGCACGCAACGCCGACCTCACCGAATTGGCCAGGCTTGAGGCCAGGAAAGGCCTTTCGAGAACGATGAGAATACCGATCTAGTGGATGGAATCTAACGCTTGGTGCCCGCGTTTGACGGCGGCAATGATCTTGTCGGGGTCGGCGATCCAAGAGAAGGGTTTGGGTTGCTGGTTGTGCTCTGCGAGGAAGCGGTTGATTGCCGCTTGGAGGTCGACAACGGAATGGAAGACGCCGTGACGCTTCGACAACTTGGCGAAGAAACCCTCGACCGCGTTGAGCCACGAGCACGACCTCGGCGTGAAATGGAAGGTGAAGCGCTGATGGCGGTCGAGCTAAGCGCGCACCTTGGGGTGCTTGTGGGCGGCGTAGTTGTCGAGGACGACGTGGACGGCCTTGCTGGCCGGCATTTGCGCCTTGATGGCGTTGAGGAAGCGGATGAACTCCTGATGGCGATGCCGCTGCATGTTCTTGCCGATAACGGTGCCGTCGAGCACGTTGAGGGCGGCAAACAGGGTGGTCGTGCCATGCCGCTTGTAGTCGTGGATCATGGTGCCGAGCCTTCCCTTCTTCATGGGCAGGCCGGGCTGGGTGCGGTCGAGCGCCTGGATCTGGCTCTTCTCGTCGACCGACAGCACGATGGCGTGAGCCGGCGGATCGACATAGAGGCCGACGACGTCGCGCAGCTTGTTGACGAACTGGGGATCGTTGGAGAGCTTGAACTGGCGCCAGCGGTTGGGCTGCAGCCCGTGCGCCTTCCAGATGCGACGCACAGCGCTTGCGCTGATGCCAGCCGCTTGCGCCATCATGTCGGCGGTCCAGTGCGTCGTCTCGCCCGGCAGCTTGGCAAGCGTCAGCGCCACCACGCGCTCGGCCACCTCGGGTCCGAGAGGCGGAATGCGCGAGGGCCGCGTCTTGTCGCGCAACAGCCCCTCGAAGCCTTCAGTGGCGAAGCGCTCCTGCCAGCGCCACACGCAGGTCTTCGATTTGCCGGTTTGCCGCATGATCTCGACGGTGCCGGTGCCGTTGACGCTCAGCAGGATGATCTCGGCGCGCCAGACATGCTTCTGCGGCGTGTTGCGATCCCGGATAAGCGCCGTCAGTCGCTGGCGATCGGTTGGCGAAACGGTGAACGATATTCCTGCGCGCATGCAACAGACTCACATGCGCACTCGTGAAAAGGAATCCCACCCCACTCTTATGTCACGCCCTGTCCGACGCCGATGCACATCGTGGCGAGCGCGAGCCAGCCTTGCAGTTGCTAAGCCTCCAGCGCGGCCCTCCCGGCGATCCGCGCGCCGGACATGCCGAGCGCGATCGCCCCCGCCGTTCGGGTTCGCGTGGTCGGCGTCCTCGGCGATTACGGCGGCTGATGATCCTCGAACCAGAATGATGACTGGCGTCGCGAGATAGTTCCCACCGACGGCAAGGGAAAATGCGATGTCATGACGATACGTCCATTGTCCGAGCAAGCCTCCAGGAATGCCCACCGCGTCCGACGTGCCTGGTCAGGGTCCGTGTCGTACCGAAAGCTCCAGTCGGGGTATATGCATTGCATCGGCCAATGCATGAGATCGCCGGAAAACACTGCCCCTACGCCTCGAGATCTCAGGCCGATGGCTACGTGCCCCGGGGTGTGGCCCGGCGTCGGCTCCAGCCACACTTCGCCATCCGACAAGCACAGCCCGACCAGCCTCGACGATTGGCAGCACATTGTCCTGATAGGTCCGTTCGTCGGCATCGCCGGAGGCGGCCTGTGCGGCCTCGAACTCGCGCCGCGCCATGATGTAGCGGGCGTTCGGGAATGTCGGTATCCAACGCCCGTCCACCAATCGTGTGTTCCAGCCGCAATGGTCGATATGAAGATGGGTGCAGAGCACATAGTCGATCTGCTCGGGAGCAACACCTGCATTCGCCAGGCGCGCCAAAAAGGTGCCGTCATTGCGGCGATGCCAATGCGGGAAGTATGCGCACGTCTTGTCGTTGCCGACGCAACTGTCGACCAGAATGGTGTGGTGGCCGGTACGAACCAGAAAACTCTGGATGGGAAGAATAAGCCGGCCGGTTGCCGGCGATATCAATCGGGGCGTGAGCCAATGAAGATGCGGTTCGAGTGCTTCGTCGGTGCAGTCGGGGAACCATTCCGACGGCGTCCCCAGAGGGTCGCACATCTCCAGAATTCTGGTTACCCAGATATTCCCGATTCTCCAATCGTCCATTGATGCGATCCTTCTTCGATCGAGGACGGATCGCTAAAGATAACATTTGCGGCAAGATGGCGTCAGACATTTCTTCCGATAGGAAGACGGAGGCGCTCGCGATGTGGCCGCGCTTGCGATCGGGTACAAAGATAACATTTGCGGCAAGATGGCGTCAGACATTTCTTCCGATAGGAAGACGGAGGCGCTCGCGATGTGGCCGCGCTTGCGATCGGGTACCAATCGTTAGATCTTAACCACTAGTAACGTGCCTGCGCGAGAGTTGGAGAGCCACCGACGCGCCCCAGGAATGACCCAGAACGAGATATCTATCGATCCCAAGCTGCGCGACGGCGGCATGAATGAGATCGGCTTGCGCGGCCGCCGTCCACCATTTGCCTCGCGGCCGCGTGCTCCTGCCGAAGCCGGGCCGGTCAAAGGCGACCACCCGGTATTTGCCGGCGGCTTTATCGAGCATGCCGCTGGTCTTGAAATCCTCGGCCCCCGTTTCCTTGGAGCAGGATCAACGGCGTCCCGCTGCCCTGCTCAAGGAGGTGCAGGCGCACCCCCGCCATCCCGATAAAGCGCCCCGACCCGTGCGGGAAAAGCGCGCGTCTGGCACGAGCGCTGTTGTACAGCGCCAGGCTGGTCAACCCGGCGCCAAGCGGGACGGCGGCTGCTGTTGTCTTGTTCGTCCGGCGGGCCACTAGCGGCCGCCGCACGCAAAGTGGACAGGCGTGACCGCTCTTGAAATGCCTTGATGCTGCTGCCGAACTGCCGCGCGTGTCGGCGCGTGGCTTACAGAGTCCATCTTTGCTCTCCCTGTTTGGTTGCCCCAACCCGCCTGATCGTCGGTTGCTCCTGGAAGAAGGCTCTGCTGGTTTCCGCTCGCCGGAACTTTGCAATGGGAACGCAGGTTAGAGCGCTTGACGCCGCTGCTTTGAAAGGGTCCCGAGATGACCGGCGCGCACCGCAGCGACCGTTAAGCATGTCAGACCGGTGGATCGGGGTGCTGAACCGGCTCAGACAACGCCGTCTCCATTGGGTCTCAATTTTTCCTCGGCTCCCAATCGTGCTCGAACTGCTCGGCCCATTCCAGGTTCAACAGCCATGACTCCCGTCGCCCGATCCACAGCTCATAATCTGGTATAAGATTGCTCGGAGCTTGATCCAGACTGCCGATCATCACCTCTGCCTCGTCGTCCCGAAGGCTTACGAGGCGCGAACCACAGGTTGGGCAGAAGCTTCGCCCGGCAAAGGTGTGGAGATTGCCAGTGCCTTCGTAGCTCGATCTGGGCCAAACCGCGAAGCAGACGAAGGCGCTCCCGCTCGTTCGCCTGCAGTCATGGCAGTGGCATATACCAACCCTCGTCGGCTGCCCTTTGAGCCGGATGCTAGCAGCTCCGCAAAGGCAGCCACCTGTGCGAACTTGCTCGTCCATCATATCGACACCGCTCGCATAAAGAGATCGCAGCTCTCGTCTGGATTCGGAACAGAAGACTCATACGGCAGCACATCGGGATCCGGCGTCCACATTGGCGCGTCTAATGGCGGCTCTTCCGGTTGGGGTCCCATGGGAAGGCACATGGCGTAATCTCCTTTGCCCGGCAACGAGTGGCAAGGAGGGTTGGTTCCAGCCGTCAACTCCGCCCACCCCGGGCCGCCCTTGAGAAGGTTGCCGGAGGCACTAAGCTCAGGCTCTTTCACGTGCGTCGAGGAGAATGATGAACAGTGGGGCAAAGAGCGGCCTGGCCGGCCGGACCAGACGCTGGGCCATCGCGCTAACGGAACGGAAAAGCGTCACCGGGACGGATGGCGAAGCCTCGTTCGGCCCATGGCTAGCCGACGCGTTGCGCCACGAGACGGCATTTCGCCGCGCGGAAATCTGGACCATAGAAGTCGAGCCGGGGGATGGGCGCCACTGCGTGGCGATGCTGGTCCGCGGTACTGGCCACGCAACCGTCGTGCTGACCGGCCACTACGACACTGTTATGACGAGCGACTATGGCGAGCTGGAGGACATGGCAACTCGGCCGCAACAACTCACGCAGGCGCTGGGCAAAACCTTGGCCTTGGCAGATGCGCCTGCCGCGAGGCGGGCGCGGGACGATTTCGCGTCGGGAGATTTTCTCGCAGGGCGCGGCCTGCTCGACATGAAGGCCGGTCTCGCCGCCGGGCTGGCGGTCTGCGCCGCATTCGCCGAAAGCACTAACGCGGCGGGAAATCTTCTGTTCATCGCCGTCCCCGACGAAGAGAACAATTCTGCCGGAGCGCGCAAGGCGGCACAGGCGCTGCCGGCGATTGCTGGCGAGCGCGGGCTCGATATTCTGGCGGCGATCAATCTCGATGCGATCGCCGACGACGGTGACGGCAGCAAGGGTCGCGTCATCGCGCTTGGAACGGTCGGCAAGCTGCTTCCGACGGCCCATGTCGTCGGCGTTCCCGCGCATAGCGGTTTTCCCCTGAATGGGCTGAATGCCGCGACTGTTGCCGCTGCCATAGCCGCCCGGGTGGAATGGGCCTCTGAGCTTACCGACAATGCCCAGTCCGTTCCGGGCACACCGCCGAGCTTGCTCAATATTCGCGACGGCAAGTCCCGCTATGACGTAACAACGCCGGCTACGGCCTTCGCCAGCTTTAACGTGCTGAGCTATCGACGGAGCCCGGACGAGGTGCTTGATCGCTTTGACCGGCTTTGCGCCGATGCTGCTTTTGCCTGCCTGGCGGAGCTGAAGCAGCGGCGGCATTGCCAGCACGGCAGCGCCGCGATCGATCTCGTCGAAACAATTCCCCTGCATCGCTACGAGGCACTGCTGGACCGTCTCGATGCGGAAGCAAGATCAAGGCTTGGCACCCTCGGCGCGTCTCTTGCCGCCGGCGATCTCCCGCTGCCCGAGCAATGCCGGCTGGTTACTGAAGAGGCATGGCGATTGAGCCGCTTGCCGGGACCGGCAATCGTCACCGGCTTCGGCTCGATACCCTATCTGCCGACGAACCTTTCGGACAGGCCGGCAGCGGCGAGGTTGCGCGCGATTGCCTTGGACATCGCAGCCGGCGCAACCGCCCGCTATGGCTCGGCGATCGGCTGTGCGGATTATTTCGCCGGCATCTCGGATATGAGCTTCTTTGGCGAGGCTACCGAATCCGGTCTCAACGTCGTCGCCCGCAACACGCCGATGTGGCGCGACGGCATTCGCTGGCCGAAGTCAGGCGGGCTGGCCAACATTCCCACCATCAATATCGGCCCGTGGGGACGAGACTACCATACCCCGCTCGAGCGGCTTCACATCGGCTATGCTTTCGATGTCTTGCCGCAAGTCGCGAGCGATGTTTGTGCGGCGCTTCTTGCAAAGCAGGCGTAGCGCACGGAAGCAGCAACTCGATACCTCGCCAGGAGCAAATCTGCAAAGCCGAGGTTGCATGCCAGATCAATCCCGAGGCATTCCGTCCGCCGTGAAGAGATTCTCAAGAACAGCTTCGCCAGCGCACCACGAAAACCGGCGGTAGCGCTATGACGAAGTTTTGGGAGGCTCGTCCGAGTCCGGCAAACGATCGCGAATAGCTTCCTCGGTTTTGCTTGCCGTCTTTTTCACGACTTTCTCGACGCGGTCGACCAACGTCTCGGCGTCGCCGCTGGAACCCTGTCGGTCAGCCTCTTCCTTTACAGTCTCATATGCTTCGGCGGCGACCTGCTTGGCTTGCTCCACGCCTTCCTCAAAGACTTCCTCGGCACTGTCACGAAGCTTGTCGCGGTATGGGCCGAGTTGCGCGTCTTCCGCGGCTGTGTGAGGCAGCATCACGCCGATGGCGGTGCCCACGGCAAGGCCCACCGCGGCCATGGCCAGAGGTTCGCGCTGGAACAGGTCCTGCGTCGACTGCCGCACCCGCCCCGCCATATCGTTGGCGCTCGAGCCGAACTGCCCGGCCGTGCTTCTCAATCTTTCTTTGGCGCCGCTCGCAACGTCTGCGACAGCCTCAGTCGCACCGCCTGCCACGGAAGCAACCGAACGAGCGGCATCGGAGAGCATGGAGCCGGCGGAATCTTCGCTCTCGGCACCGTACTCATCGCCGCGTGAGTCCTGCCAGGCCCCGCCCAAGCTCCGCTCGTCAGAGACGTTTCGGCTGCCGTCAGGTTCCCTGCCGGTCGAATACGCACCAGGTGCTGAACTGTCTACCGACGTGCCCTTGCCAAGCATCAGCCAGGCCAGGCCCGCGCCGACCAATGTAAGCGGCAACGGATTGTCCCTGACCTGAGTCTTAAGATTGCTGAGCATGGCGGATTCCTCGCCGCTGAACATCCCGGTGAATTCGTCGATCAGTTGGCCCGGTGTCATCTTGCTGCGGATCGAGTCTGCGGTATCTGCCACTCTGGCGCGCGCAATATCAGCATCGCGTTCCAACTCGGCTGCGGATTTGTCGGTCATCTTATCTGTTCCTTGATCACGCGTGCGTCGCGTTTAAGTTGGTCTTGTGTCCGGTCGGGGGTCAACTCTGAGGGAGCCATGCTTGCCTTGCCGGAGCGCAAGAGTATGACGCCCAGTACTGCCACCACGACGCCGACGAGCAGCGAGGACCATCCGGCTCCCAGCCCGGCGCTCGCCAAGGCAATCACCAGCGCCTGCAAAAGCACCATCAGGCCGGCGAGCAGGCAAATGGCGCCTCCCATTACCTCCACGGCGCCGGCGCCGGCCTTGCTTACCTTTTCCGACATTTCAGCCCGCAACAGCCTGCTTTCGGTTTGAAGCAGTGTTGTGACCTGCTGTGCCAGATCGCTGACAAGGGTTGTCAGGCTGCGAGTGTCCTGATTGTCAGTCATGGGTTTCGCTCCAGGCTTGCATTGGCCCAGTCATCGCCGGACTGATCGGATCCTAGCGGGGCCGGCTCAACTGCCTCTGCCGATCGCCATCCCGACTCATTCGAGCTAGGACCCGTCTCGGGCGCCCGGCCTGTTCCCGACTGGCCCGGTGCTCCGGTTTGGGCAGAGGGTGGCGAGCTCTTGATGAACCGCCCCAACGCCAGGCCTGCCAATACCGAACCGGCGATCAGCGCCCCCGAGTTTTCACGGCCGAACGACTGAATTTCGCCAAGCACCTCGTCGAACGGTTTATCCTTCAGGGACGAGGAAAGCCGCTCGAGCCCGCCTGCGGCGTCAAGGGCGAATTTCGAAGCAGTCCGTTGATCATTATTGGCAAGATGCTCGCTTGCCGCGCGCAATGCGCCGCCGAAGGCCTTGAGATTGGCGCTCACGTCGCGCTGCGTTCCCTCAGCCTTGTTGAACAACGCTTGCTTTGCTTCCGATGCGTAATCTCCGGCTTTCCTGGTGATCTCGTCACGCGCATCGTGGAGCGCTTCCGTCGCGGTCTGCTTTTCCCGTTGTAGTCTTTCCGAAAGCTCGCTTCTGGCGGTCTCGAAATCGGCCGTCTGACGGCCCTGATCGTCCTGGTCCTGCATGGTGTCTCCTAGTGGAATCCGAGGAAGGAGAGGATTGCAAGCACGACGACGACAAGGCCGATGAGATAAATAACACTGTTCATGGCGCAATCTCCTCCACTGCGCACCGAACTTGCCTGTGCTTCCCGTGTTCCCCTCAGGCGTCATCTTTTTTGGTAAGCGAAGCCTAACCAGCCTCAAGACGGGATTGTCCTGTGCCGATGGCGGTGAGCGCGCGGTTGGAAATGATACGAGACCGGGCTCCGGTACGACTTACAGGTCGAGGCGCAGGTCCGCTCCGGCAGATATTCGCGCTGCATGGGCCGGAATTTTTCCGCAGTGCTTTGACTGGGCATTATCTGCCTGCGACCTGCCACTCGATCTGAGGCCGCGCGATCATCAGCCACAGAATCCCGAGTACGGCAGCGAAGGTTGGGAAGCCGAAGGCGAACCACAGCCAGAAGAGCCGATGCAACGGCGCGCCTGCAGCGGCGGCTTGCGATGCCAGCTTGCGCATCTTATGGCACCGCTGGCGACCAGCCCTTTTCCTGTGAAGAATGGCCACATCCCGATTGTCCTGACCTAAAGCTCCTCTTCACGAAGGAACCAAGGTCCGGGATCGACCCGGTCGTAAACAGAATGAGAACATGGAATAGGGGTTTCATGATTCCGCCGTCGAATTTCCGGCATGCCAGCAGCGATGAGGTCGACAGCTTCCTCATTCTGACGCTATCCAGCGCGCGCTCCGACGCGGCCTTGCGAAGTCGAGGCCGTCCTGAAGGGGTGTGTTTCCCGCTGAGTTCCAGCCGATCCCGGCAACTGCCGGTAATCACCGCCTCTAGGCACGAAGTACAGCGGAAGCAGGTGACTAAGTAACCTGCACGAGGTTGGTTCCGGCCGCGGAGCTTTGCTCCTCATATCGAGTTGGCGTTTCTCAATGGAGAGAGAGTCATGTCGAAAAACACCTGTTTTGAAAGAGAGCTGGCCGGCAAGCCGCAACCAGAGGCGGACGCCAGGGGCCAGTCCGAGAAGAACCAAAAAGGGGGACCGAACGACGGCGTCTCTAGCGCCAACCCTCGCGTCCTATCCGGAGAGGATGATGGGACGCCACATTCCCGCATCAGCGGAAAAAGTAAGGACGACTGCACAGCAACCTTTCATGCACAGTCCAGGATCCTTATTCCGCTGGCTCATAGGCGAGAGCCGTCCGCATTTCGGACCGCATTGACGAGCACCCAAAAAACGAGCCCCAATCGGATTACATCATTTGGTTGGGGATTCACATGAACCGATTTCTCTTTGTAATTGCTGATTTTCTGTCCCGGCCGCCCGGCTTTTATCTAATCATCGTGGCCATGATAGCCTGCACTGCGATGGTCCCTTTCGGCCTGACAAGCGTAATCACCTACGCGCTTTCAGTAGCTGCGATTGTGATTACCGGCGTTGTTCTGATCCAGGGTTATCGCGACACTGCTGCCATCCATGCCAAGCTCGATGAAATTATTGTTGCATTGAAGGAAACGAGCAACAATGTCGTCGGGCTGGAGCACGCCGAGCCTGAGGAAATTAAGGCCCATTTGGCGCGGCTCGAAATGGAAGCGGCGGCGGCTGATCGAGAAACCAAGCACGGGGGAGTCTCTGACGCGTGAGCGCTACTCAAAAGCCATCATGGCAAGCTGAGTCCGGCACGAGGCGGTCGCTCAAGGTCCCGCCAGCGGCGGCCAAGCGCGACGAGACGCGGCAGCGGTAAGCTTATAAGCGGAGAATGGCTAATCTAACGTATGCGCACTGTGGTAGTCGGCAAGAAGACTGGCCGTTGCAAACCGGGATGGACGCGAGCGGGCTCGCCGGACTTGCAGCTAGGGGGGAGCTCGAGGACTGTTTGTGCCTCGGTCGGAATCATTGCGGCCTATCGTATTCCGTGGGAGTGCATCTTTTCGCAGAGCTGGTGGAAGCACTTCCAAGCTATGGGCAGGTCTCCCGGCTTTGACCGCGTTATGTGGAAGCACACCGCCGTCGAGCGCTGCCGCTTTCTCCAGGGAACGTCGACGCCGCGGAAGGCATCCGCTGCCGAAGCCTCCCTCCGGTCCAGATGGCGAGAGCGGTATGAGCTCACACCACGTCTCTAACAACCGCATCTAATTTCGTGAGGCCTACGCTCGAAGGCCTTTGCGTAAGAAGTCCCTGTTCGATTGCGGCTGCCTTGAAGGCATCGATCGCAGCTTGTTGGTTGCAATGACCGGCCAAGCATTCCCTGATCATTCGGACGGCTTCGAGCCGCCGCGGCTTGGCCACGTATGGCCATGGTTGTTCAAGCGCTTTCGCAGCGTCGGATATTGATGGTACGCCTCCGGCGAGGGCCGCCTTGCGCGAGCATGGCACGGAAGCGAGGCTGCACTCTTAAGGTCGTCCTTACGAGCGTAGTTAGCAGCACAGCATGAGCCATGTGACGTTATTGACCGGGCCTGAGCGTCGTCGTCGTTGGCGTGAAGAGGATCAGTGCCGGATACTGGCCGCGGCATTCGCGCCCGGGGCCACAGTGGCGGCGGTGGCGCGTCAGTACGATGTCGCGACCAGCCTGATCTATAAGTGGCGCCGCACGCTGAGAGCCCGCGAGACGGGCTTTGCCGAAGTTGTCGTGGTTCCCGATGAGTCTGTCGCCGTTTCGGTGCCGGCGACGCCCCCAGCGGTGATCGAGCTGGAGATCGCCGGCAAGGTGCGGCTGCGGATTCCGCTGACCACGCCGCCGACACTGGCGGCGGCGATGGTGAAGGCGCTGGGCGTTTCATGATCCCGGTTCCGAGCCAGGTGCGGATCTGGCTGGCGGTCGGCCGGACCGATATGCGTCGCGGGATGCAAGGGCTCGCTCTGCAGGTTCAGGAGACGTTGGGCCGGGATCCGCATGCCGGCGATCTTTATGTCTTCCGCGGCCGCAGCGGCAATCTGATCAAGATTATCTGGCATGATGGGCTCGGCATGTCGCTGTATGCAAAACGGCTCGAGAAGGGCCGGTTTCTCTGGCCGTCGCCGGCGGACGGCACGGTTTCCATATCACCGGCGCAGCTCGCCTACATGCTCGACGGGATCGATTGGCGCAACCCGCGTCACACGTTCCGCCCGCAGCGCGCGGGCTGAGTTTTTCTTTGAGTTTGCGCCATTTTCCGCGAGTCAGCGGACGCGTTTTATGATTCACTTCAGGGCATGGTTGCCACCACCCTGGATGCTGTTCCGGACGATATCGGCGCGCTGAGAGCAGCGCTGAGCGCGGCGCTGGCCAGAGCCGAAGACGAGGCCGCGCGCGCTGCGCTGGTCGAGGCCGAACTGGCGGTCGCCAGGGCCAAGGCATCGGATGATGCGGCGCTGATCGCCCATCAGGATCTGACGATCCGGAAGCTGCAGCGGCGCTGCATGGTCAGAGTTCTGAACGCTCAGCCCGCCTGCACGATCAGATGGAGCTCACCTTCGAGGAACTCGAGAGCACGGCAACGGAAGACGAGATCGCCGCCGAACAGGCCGCGGCCCGGACCACCGAGGTGGCGCCTTATGTGCGCAAACGACCGGCGCGCCAGCCATTTCCCGAGCATCTGCCGCGCGAACGCGTGGTCGAGCCGGCGCCGACCGCTTGCCACTGCTGCGGCGGTCATCGGCTGCGCAGGCTGGGTGAGGATATCACCGAGACCCTGGAGGTGGTGCCGCGGCAATGGAAGGTGATCCAACACGTGCGGGAGAAGTTCACCTGCCGCGACTGCGAGGCGATCAGCCAGGCTCCGGCGCCGTTCCACGCCACCCCGCGCGGCTGGGCCGGTCCCGGCCTGCTGGCGATGATCCTGTTCGAGAAGTTCGGACAGCATCAGCCACTCAACCGCCAGGCTGAACGCTATGCCCGCGAAGGCGTGCCGCTCAGCCTGTCGACGCTCGCCGACCAGGTCGGCGCCGGCGCCGCGGCGCTGATGCCGCTGTTCAAGCGACTCGAAGCCCATGTGCTGGCCGCGTCACGTCTGCACGGCGACGACACGACGGTGCAGGTCCTGGCCAAGGGCAAGACCGATACCGGCCGATTATGGACCTATGTGCGCGATGACCGACCGTTCGGCGGCGCCGATCCGCCGGCGGCGGTGTTCTACTATTCCCGCGATCGCCGAGGCGAACATCCCGCGGCGCATCTCGCCGGCTGGAGCGGCATTCTGCAGGCCGATGCCTATGGCGGTTATGGCGATCTCTATGCGACGGGCCGTCAGCCGGCGCCTGTTCTGGAAGCCAGCTGCTGGGCCCACAGCCGACGCAAAGTGTTCGAGCTGGCCGATGTCGAAGCGGCGGCGCGCAAGAAGGCGCACGGCGAGAAGCCCAACCTGGTCTATCCGCTAGCGGTTGAAGCCGTGAAGCGCATCGATGCCCTGTTCGATATCGAGCGCGAGATCAACGGCCTGTCGCCGGCCCAACGCCACGCCGTGCGCCAGGAGCGGAGCGCGCCGCTGGTCACCGAGCTCGAGCGCTGGATGATCGAGACGCGCGACAAGCTCTCGCGCGGACACGATCTGACCAAGGCCTTCAACTACATGCTGCGCCGCCGGTCATCTTTCACCCGGTTCCTCGACGACGGGCGGATCTGCCTATCGAACAATGCAGCCGAGCGAGCCCTGCGCGGCATCGCTCTCGGCAGAAAGTCCTGGCTGTTCTGCGGTTCCGATCGCGGCGGACAGCGCGCTGCCGTTCTCTACAGCCTGATCGTCAGCGCCAAGTTGAATGACGTCGACCCTCAGGCCTGGCTCGCCGATATCCTGGCGCGCATCGCAGCCCACCCAGCCCATCGGATCGATGATTTGCTGCCGTGGAATGGGAGATCCGCAAAACTGCGGACCCAACCAGCGGCGGCCTGATCATGCAGCGCAATAAGGTGCATCACGTCTACACCGTCGAACGTGTCGCCAGGGACCTCGGCGTCAGCGAAGCGCTCATCCAGGACCTGACCCTCGGTCTCGAGCCCGAGGACGGCGTCATCTGGGTGTACGGCGCCAACGATGACGACGGGATCTTGGCCTTCACCGATGAAGGCATCGAGGAGGTCAAACTCCTCCTCGTAGAATATCATCGCGTCTCCCCATCGAAAGCTTGACCCGGCACCGCGGTGCTCAGGTGCTCATGGCCACAGGATACGCACGTCCTGCGGTCTTCACCGGATGGATACTATTGATGCAACCACCATCGGCTTGCAATTCAGGTAGATTGTAATCGGAATGAACGCCGGCATCTTCTCGCTCGCCAGGATTGAACGGGGCTAAACGCGAAGAGAGGGCGGAGGTTGCATGAACGCGCATCTTCGCGATTCTAAGCCCCGCTACACCATGCAATTGAGACTAAACAGGCTCTTCTCGGGGCAATCCTAAACTCAAATAACGCCCGTTGGCGGGTCGCCGGAATTCTGAAGCGAACAAATTCGCCGACAAGCTCCATGGCGCGGTTTACGAACCATGGGCACGATGATCGCCGTGGGCAGGCCGTAAATCGGAATTACGGCGGCTCTGAAACGTTCCACCGTGGTGCTTCCGGGCTGTCCGTTTCGGTGCCTAGCGCGGCGACTGCGACTCCTCGGCCGGCCGCTGGCGGGCCTTCAGCATGCGCGCTTCGCGTAGCAATGACGGGCGGTCCGTGCCGATCATGTTTATCAAATCCAGCGCCTGGGCCTCCGTTATGCCCGTTTCCTTCGCAACAGACTTCGCTACGAGACTTTTGAGGCGGTCATGATCGCTCTTGTCGTCGTCCACAGTGAACTCCCCGCCACGCTTGCGTGTGTCGGCCGCCGTATGCTCGTTTCTCGAGTTACTTGCATCGCAACGCTCGGTAACAGCTTTCGTTGCATTCGGCGCCGGGAAGAACAGTATTTATCATTTCGATCTAAGAAGTTCGAGGAGCTCGCCCTCGTGCTTTTGCCCCTCAAAATGCGAGATGCGAGACGTCGCCATCCAAGGGCGAGGGGTCGACGTTTCGTCGGTGCAGAGCCGTTGAAGTACGCGTTGGCACAAACCTAGGTCGGCGGGGTCAAGGCTGGTTTGAACGGCGCAACGTCCCTGACCCCCGCATCAGCGCCAGCCCTTAGCGCGGCTGAAAGTCAAAAATGTTCCCTGCGAAATTTGAGTCAACGGGGGCGTACGATTGGCCAGCCATATTTAGCGGGTGAGCATGAGCCGGCCGGGCCAATCATGTTTCCGCATGTCAGTGGCAAGATGCTCCCCCGCGTTCCCACTAACCGCTCGAAACTGATAGTCCTTTACAGTTCGCTCACCAGCGATGTCTCGACGGCGGCCAACGGGATTCCAAGCTCCAGGTGATCCATGCGGGCCGTATTGGAGATTTCCTCTCCCTCCGACTGCCTCGGGAGCAACTCGCTTCAGCACCACGGTTCCAAAGCCGCCCTGTCCGACGGTCTGGACATGAGGGCCATCGGTTTCGGCCCAGGTGAGGTGGAAGACTCTCGAGGCACCGGAACCCCTGGTGTTCCACGTGACCGAAATCTGGCCCTCGTCCCCTGAAAGCACGCCGTATTTGGCCGAATTGGTCGCGAGTTCGTGAAAGGCAATGCCGAGATATTGGACTGCATTTGGGCTAAGGATGATGGACGGTCCGGACATCGAAATTCGCTCCTCATTGCCGAAGGATTTCGCCTGCGACAATAGGAGTTCGAAAACAGTGACACCTTTCCAGTCGCCCATCACGAGCAGATCGTGCGAGCGCGACAGGGCCATGATCCGCTCGCGAACCTCTCGTTCGAAGTCGGCGGGGGTTTGGGCCCGCTTGTTAGTCTCGCGGATCATCGAAAGGATGACCGAATACTGGTTCTTGACGCGATGGTTGACCTCACGCATCAGCATGCGGATGCGATGCTCGTTTCGCCTAAGTATAGGCAATGGTCCGTGCGCACCTCGCAAGCCCGACCCCTAAGCCCCAGCTTGGTGAAACAGCCTTCGATCAGTCCCGCCGTGCTTCATGTGCGGCGGGCTTTTTATTCCACTAGCGGGAACAACCGAGCCACCCCGAAGGTTCGGTGCTGGCGGCAAGTTCACTCCTTACGGCTGCAGGATCGGTGAAGCCGGTCGAGGCCCGCGTCTTTCGTCCCTCCGAAGACGCGGGCCTTACTACAGAGATTCCGTCACAAACCCGAAATTAAAAAGAGTTGCTGATCGCCGCGAGCTGATTTGCATCGTGTGACGGACTTCAGCGCCGGACCTTGGCCGCTCTGGTCAACCTGTGTCGAACCTGCCCGCCGCTGGAACCGAACCTCTCCGCATCTTACACGACGCCGATCGATGAGTAACGGATGATCACCTCGTCCTGACGAAAGCGTCGCTCAAGGTCAGCACGGCGTGTTCGCCAGGCTCGCAGATCAATCTCCTCCGTCATCACCTCGAAGATGACGATTTCATCATTGCCGCACTCGCCGCCTTGCCGCCACAGCCCTTCGGCAGGTGCCTGCAAAAAGGCCGTGACGCCGGCGAACTGCTGGGCCAGTTCTTCTTTGAGCCGGTCGAATTCCTGTTTGGGGAACGGTCTGCCGGAATTGTCCGCGCGAGGTAGCAGGATTTGAAAAAGATACATGATGAAACTCAATGATCACGAACGGTCGCCGTGCCTCTTCGTTCCTCATGCTTTGTTTTCGGGGTCGGCGCCGGGCGCCGTGCGCTTGGTGTCACCGTGGGCCGTGTTCGGCTTGGGACCAATGTTCGCCGTCGCCATTTGCAAGATAGTTGTGCATGTCGGTTGCAGCGACCGCTGCGTGGCCGAATGCGACGGCAAGCTGATTGATCTCGTTGACCACATCTCCGGCTGCATAAAGTCCGGGGACCGCGGTGCGCTGGCGCGAATCCACGACGAGATTGCCCGCTTTATCACAGCATGCAAACCAAGGTCGACCGCAAGCTTCGAGCGGATGGTCGAGTCCATCGCAGGGTAGATGGTATCAAACGAGAGCGTTCCGCCGTCGATGAGTTCCACTGCGGTCTCCCGGCCCGTGGCGCAAACGGCATTGGGTCTGCATACGCTGATCTTGATCCCGGCCCTTTTGAGTTTGCTACGCTTGTCCGGGGACAGCTCGGATGGATCGGTAATCAGCACGGTGAGATCCTGAGTGAAAGTGCGCATGAACAACGCCTTTTTCATTGCGTGTTCGGTCGGTCCGATGTTTGCGATCGATTCGCCGGTGCTCGCCAAGCCTCAACAATTGTTCTATGCTCTCGTTGGCACGGCATGGTCGTGATTGCGACACGGAAGGCTGTTGTCCTGTGGGGGGTCCATGTTCGAATTCGTCGGAGACTGGTGGAAAACGGGCTCGAGAAGCTGCTTCGCCCTAAACATCCTTGGCTTAATCGTCGCTCTATCGGTGCTGTTGTTACCTGGGCTGGAAAGCGCCAATGCACAGACGAACTGGACACTCGACCCGACGGCCTCCGTGCTCACCTACCAGTCGGTCAAGAAGAACACGATCGTCGAAACCAACAAGATCAGGAACATAGCCGGCACTCTTTCTTCGACGGGTGAGGCCAAGATCACCGTTGACCTTAACTCCGTCGACACGGGTGTCGACCTTCGCAATGTCCGCATGCGGTTCCTTTTCTTTGAGACGTTCAAGTATCCGTCCGCCGAACTGACCGCAAAAGTGGACCCTGCCGCATTTGCAGACCTGGCGACCAAGCGAAGGGTGAAGGCAGTGCTGCCATTTCGCCTCAACCTGCACGGGGTCGACAAGGATCTCGAGGCCAATGTCGTAGTGACGATGATCAGCGACAGCATGGTCTCCGTCGCTTCGGAGGCGCCTGTGGCGGTGCATGTCGAGGACTTCGGACTGCTGCCGAATGTCGACAAACTGCAGCAGGCCGCCAATGTGACCAACATTGTTCCGACCGCTTCGGTATCGTTCGATTTCGTGTTCAACGCCGGCGGCAGCAAGCCCGCGGCCGTCCAGACAGTCGCGGCAAGTACTGCCGACGTCGGACCCGTCGCCACCGATGCCGCGAAAGCGAACTTCAGCGACGAGGAGTGCCTCAACCGGTTCGCGGTGCTCTCCCGCACTGGGGCGGTCTACTTTCGGTCGGCGAGCGCGCGGCTCGACAACCAAAGCCGCCCGCTGCTGGCGGAGGTGGTTGGCGTGGTCGGCAAGTGCCCAGGCCTGAAGGTAGAGGTTTCCGGCCATACCGATTCCGATGGTTCGCCTGCCGCCAATAAGCTGCTGTCGGAGCGCAGAGCCCAGGCCGTTGCCAATGCCATCGTCGCCGCGGGTATTGCACGAACGCAGATCACGGCAACCGGGTATGGCGAGGAGCGGCCTGTTGCGGCTAACGATACGCCGAAGAACAAGGCGCTCAACCGGCGGATCGAGTTTTCCGCCACCAAGCTCGTCAACTGAGGAAGGACCTCTTGTTCCGGTGGGGCTTCCATCTGATTGCCTGTTTTGGCAGTGCCCCGCGCGCGATGCTGGCGACGCTCTCACTGTTATTGACATTGACGGCGGCCAATGCGGAACGCCGTGTTGCTCTGGTCCTCGGCAACTCCCAGTACCAGCATGGGCCGGCGCTGACCAACCCGGTCCGGGACGCGCAGGCTGTTGCCGACCGCCTTGCGAAGTTGGACTTTGAAGTCGTCTCGGGTTTCGATCTGACCAAATTGCAGACCCAGACGACCATTGCGAAGTTCGCAAAGCAGGTTCGCGGCGCCGACATTGCCCTTTTCTTTTACGCCGGCCACGGCTTGCAAGTTTCAGGCAGCAACTACCTGCTTCCGGTCGATGCCGCACTGGAAGACGAGACCTCGCTCGACTTCGAAGCGGTGCCGGTGGATTTCGTTTTGCGGCAAATGTCGCGCGAGACCAGCATAAGGCTGATTTTCCTCGACGCCTGTCGCGACAATCCCTTGGCCGAGGTGTTGGCAAAGACCGCAGGCGTCAAGGGAGCGAGAAGCGGGCTTGCCGAAATCCCGATCGAGAATGGCGGTGCGGGTACACTGGTCGCCTTTTCCACCAGTCCCAATCAGGTTGCCTATGACGGATCGAGCGAACATTCGCCGTTCACGTCGGCGCTGCTAGCCCATATCGGGGCCTCGAACGTCTCCATCACTGACGCAATGAACAGGGTTACCGCCGACGTGTTCAAAGCAACGGCCGGCAAACAGCGCCCGTGGATCAATGTCTCGCTCACCACCGAGGTCGTGCTGCACAAGGTGGATCTGAACGCGCCACTGATCGTCGGTGAGGCGACCGCTCCGCAACAACCGCAAGGCGGCTCGGGCGGGCGCAACGCCGCCGCAAATCCGTCTGGCGCTGACGATGCCCAGCTTGCGCTCAATGTGCTGCGTCAGAAAATCCCGAAACTGGCTTCGGACGATCCGATCTTTTTCGACCGACCTGTCGATTTTGGGGATCCAAAGATCGACGGCAAGAGTATCGCCGAGCTGATCACGGGCAAGCCGCTCTTTGCTCCCGTGGAAGGGCTCGACAAAGCGGTGTGGCAGGGCAAGCACTGCAATGGCTGCCATGAGTGGGATGAGGTTCGGCTGTGCGAACAGGCGAAGAGTTTCGCGGCCAACGATGTCTCCGTGCTGCGCCTGCAACATCCGCTCGGGACGCGCTTCAAGGTGGCGCTGGCTAAGTGGGCGCAAGGCGGCTGCAAGTAGGATCTGGACCTTCGATTCGAAAATTCCTGGTCAAACAGGCGATGGGGCCAATCCCCGCCTAGACATTCGTCGTGTGCGAAGAGCCACGGATGAGCTCCACAACAGCGTGTTGGCGCGCACCCTCATGATCGAGATGAACAACATTCCTTTCTGCACGAAGCCTTCTAAGGAGGCTTATATGTGGCGGATGTTGAAGGGCGCGCTACGCTCGACGGTCTGCACCGAAAGTGCCCGCGCCATACCCGCTTGCGGAACTGGAACGATCTAATCATGTCGCCATTGTTGGCCCGCCGAGGGCTGGTGCTCGAGCTATGCGCGGGAGAGCTACCCGCGGTGGTTTGAGGCTGGGGCGCCTGGGGCGCAGCGGCGGGGTTGCAAATCGACGGATCGGCTTGAGGTGAGGAATGACCACCATCGCATCTTCAACGTGAACGCCCTTAACGATGCCGGTTACGGCGTTCCGCCGACAAGAATTGCCATTCCGTTGCAAGACTTCTGAGCGAGCCGGATGAGAATAGCTGCGAACCCAAGGGCTCCCCCAACGCAACGTATCCCGACTACGCACGTTCTAGAGCGGTTCCTGATTTGACGGAATCGAAGGGGATTCCGGATCAGTCGGTTTTGTGATTCAAGATGCTGGCTGGAGTGGAGGCCAGCATCGGATGACGCGA
>NZ_JAMYOZ010000013.1:0-152053 GCF_040320095.1 Mesorhizobium sp. M0800 | reverse complement strand
GAAAGAGGTCGCGTCATCCGATGCTGGCCTCCACTCCAGCCAGCATCTTGAATCACAAAACCGACTGATCCGGAATCCCCTTCGATTCCGTCAAATCAGGAACGCTCTAGCAGTTCAGCGACCCGCCTTGGCGAGAGAAACGGTGCCCGCTCCTCGCCGAAGCGCGATGCCGAAATTTCGAAGGCTGCGGTGCTCATGGCAATTCCCTAGTACAGTCTGAACGACGTGCGCTAAAAATGTGCTTTTTTGGTGCGCGTTTCAGGCCCTGGTTGCTAGCGCCTTCGTCTCGGCTTCTCCAACAGCGCCACGACCTCGACATGCGGCGACCACAGGAACTGGTCGATCGGCGTCACGCTCTTCAGGGTATAGCCGCCGTCCATGAGGATGCGTAGGTCCCGCGCCAGCGTTACCGGATTGCAAGACACCGCGGCGACGAGCGGCACGTCGGAGCGCGCGATCTGCTTCGACTGGTCCTCGGCGCCGGCGCGAGGCGGGTCGAAGACAACGCCGTCAAAGGTATTCAACTCCTTGAATGTGAGCGGCCTCCGGAACAGGTCGCGACGTTCGCCGGTCACCCGCTTCAGGCCGCTGGCGAAACGGAATGCCCGGTCAAGCGCCGCGAGTGCTGCCGCATCGCCTTCCACCGCGTGAACCTCCGATCTTGCGGCCAGGCGCAGCGCGAAGCTGCCGCAGCCGGCGAAGAGATCGGCGACCTTCTTGGCGCGCGCGAAATGCTGGCCGACAATGTTGGCCATCGCCTGTTCGGCAGCTTCGGTCGCCTGCAGGAAAGCGCCCGGAGGCACTGCGACGGCGACGCCACCAAACAGGACGACCGGTTTGTTTGGTTCGATAATGACCTCGCCGTCGACCGACAGCCTGGCTAGCCCTTCCGCGATGACGAAGTTGGAAGCGACGCGGCGCTGGTTCTCGCCGAGCTTGCCGGAATCGTGAACCGCGACATCGAGGCCGGAACCGGTCACCGTCACCGCCATGTGGAACGATTTGGTCGTGGTGCAGATCAGTCCGGCAAGCATCCTCAAACGGTCGAGCGCAGCGACGATCTGCGGCGCCGAGATCGGGCATTCCTCGATCGAGATGATCTCGGATGACAGCGCGCGAACGAAGCCGAACTGCATTCCCGCCTCGCTCCGCCGGGCGGTGAAGACGACACGGCGGCGTGTGTGCGGCGCGCACGGCACCAGCGCCCCGACATCGCAAGCGATGCCCTTGCTCTTCAGCGCATGCACGACCTTTTCGCGCTTCCACCGGTGATAGGCTTCAGTCTCGAGATGCTGGACGGCGCAGCCGCCGCATGCGCCGAAATGCCGGCACGGCGGATCGACCCGCAACCGCGAAGCCTGAAGGACCGACATCAAGGTGGCGCGATCTTTCTCCCGCGCGGCGGTGACGACCTCTCCCGGCAGCGCGAACGGAATGAAAACCTCGCCGGTTTCCGTCTCGGCGATGCCGTCGCCCTGCGAGCCCAACCTTGCGATCGTGAAACGGGTGCTCATCGCTTCTGGGTCTCGACGTCCTTGATGCCGCCGAGCAGGAACTCGCGGTTGCCGTCGCCGCCCTCTATCGGTGACAGATGAAGCCCCAGCGAGCGCCAGCCGGGAATGGCATCGAGCCAGTCCTGCATCAGGCCGGCAATGCGCGCCGCATCATAGGGGTCCTTCAGCAGGCCGCCCTTGCCGATCGCCTCGCGGCCGGCCTCGAATTGCGGCTTGACCAGAAACACAGCTTTTGCGCCATTCCTGGCCAAGGCAAGCGCCGGCGGCAGCGCTAGTTTCAGCGATATGAAGCTGACATCCGAGACGATGAAATCCGGCACACGGCCGCCGAGATCGGCGGCCGACAGTTCGCGCGCATTCAGGCCTTCAATTACCGTCACGCGCGGATCGCCGGCAATGTCGGAGTGCATCTGGCCGTGCCCGACATCGATCGCCGTGACATGCGCCGCGCCGCGTTCGAGCAGCACCTGCGTAAAGCCGCCGGTCGAGGCGCCGACATCGAGCGCTTCGCTGCCGGTGGGGTCGAGGGCGAAATGGTCGAGACCAGCCTTCAGCTTCAGTGCAGCGCGCGACACGTAACCTTGCGCCGGATCGTCAACGACGATGTTGCACTCAGGCAGAACGGCCTGGCCCGGCTTGAGGGCGACGATGCCATCGACCGTCACGGTGCCGCGCTCGACCGCGTCGCGGGCACGCGAGCGGCTGGCAAACAGGCCGCGCTGGACGAGCAATTCGTCGAGCCGCTGGCGTATGCTGGCTGGCGGAAGGGAAGTCATCGGCCTTCATGGCGAAAGCCAACGATGATGGCAAGGAGATTGGCGATCAGACAAGGCATAGTTGGAAAGGCGGTGAACGCATCAAGCCACTGCGCTGTTTGTCGAACCTCGCACGAGACCCGACGCAATGCTAAGAAAGAGATGCCGTTTAGCCGTCGAAACGTGGAGGAGGAACATGCTGACGGGAACCTGCCACTGCGGCGCAGCCCACTGGACCCTGGAGGGCGATCCCGGTTCGATCACTGCCTGCAATTGCACACTTTGCCGTCGCTACGGCACGCTCTGGGCTTACGACTATGTCGACGAACGCATCCGCCTTGCCGGGCCCGTAAGCGCCTATCGGCGCGTCGGAAAGGCTCATCCTTCGCTTGAGATTCTCTTCTGCCCAACCTGCGCTTGCGTCCTGGCCTGGCGCGGTTTGCATCCCGATGCGGCTGGGCGCTACCGCATCGCCGTCAATGTGAGGCTTGCGCCGCCCGAGGCCGTCTCCGATCTCCCGATCGACCATTTCGAGGGTCTCGATACATTCGAGGATTTGCCGAGAGATGGTCGCTGCGTGCGGGACATGTGGTTCTAGTTTCTAGAGTCTCTTCGGGATCATGCTTTAGAATATGGTCCGCGAAACCCGCCGTTCGACGGCCGGCGTCAGACCGTCGCTGCTGTCGCCGGACACCTGCGGGCGCGGCCGGTCAGCGGAACTGGACGCCTTCGGCAAGGTATCTGGCATGACGACGAATTGCGGCGCCTGCTTGTAGGAAAAGCCGCCACGGATCTCGCCGATCTTGCCGGCAACGATGCCCATCACCGCCTCTTCGAGTTTGCGGTCGTAGCGCGTTTCGGCCCCGGCCGACGCGGCGAAGATGGCCGCAAGCGCGATGCCGCCCAAAAGCGATCTCATTGGTCTTCTTTCCCCTGCCTGGTTGCCTTCTAGCAGGGCGGCATTGAAGAACGGCCAAAGGACACGGTAAGCAAATCGCCAAACGGCAGCGTAAACAGCATGTTACGACTGTTCGCCGGCAATTTGATTCAAGCAGTTGAGATATTGATTCAGGCTGGCATCTTGCAGCCAAGTTGAATCGCGTCGGCGTCGCCGGAATGCGTCTAAAAGCTAGGCGCGCTGGGCCTGCGCGGTATGCCCCAACGCCACGAACACGGTGCGCACGATGCCGGCGCTGTCCAGCCCGGCATCGGCATACATCTTTTCCGGCTTGGCATGGTCGACAAATGTATCGGGCAGCACCAGCGGGCGCACCTTCAAGCCGCTCTCCAGCAGCCCTTCATGGGCCAGGAACTGCAGCACATGGCTGGCGAAGCCGCCGACCGCGCCCTCTTCCACCGTCACCAGTATCTCGTGTGAACGGGCCAGCCGCCGGATCAGGTCCTCGTCGAGCGGCTTGGCAAAACGGGCATCGGCGACCGTGGTCGAAAGCCCGGCCGCGCCAAGCTCCTCGGCCGCGGCCAGGCAATCCTGCAGCCTGGTGCCGAAGGAAAGCAGCGCAACCTTGGTGCCTTCCCTGACGATCCGGCCCTTGCCGATCTCCAATACCGAGCCGCGTTGCGGCATCTCGACGCCAACGCCGTTGCCGCGCGGGTAGCGGAAGGCGATCGGGCCGTCATCGTAGCTTGCAGCGGTGCGTACCATGTGGCGCAGCTCGGCCTCATCGGCCGCGGCCATGACGACGAAACCGGGCAGCGTCGCCAGGAAGGTCGTGTCGAAGGCGCCGCAATGGGTGGCACCATCGGCGCCGACGAAGCCGGCGCGATCGATCGGAAAGCGCACTGGCAATTTCTGGATCGCCACGTCGTGGACGACCTGGTCGTAGGCGCGCTGCAGGAAGGTCGAGTAGATCGCCGCGAAAGGCTTGAAGCCTTCCGTGGCAAGGCCGGCGGCGAAGGTCACCGCATGTTGCTCGGCGATGCCGACATCGAAGGTCCTCGCCGGAAACGCTTCGCCGAACAGATCAAGCCCGGTGCCGTTCGGCATGGCGGCGGTGATGGCGACGATGCGGTCGTCCTCTCGGGCCTCCTGGATCAGGCTTTCGGCAAACACCTTGGTGTAGCTCGGCGCATTGGCGGGCGCCTTGGCCTGGGCGCCAGTGATGACGTCGAATTTGTTGACGCCATGATATTTGTCGGCCGCTGCCTCGGCCGGGGCGTAGCCCTTGCCTTTCTGGGTCACGACATGGATCAGCACCGGGCCGTCGGCATTGTCGCGGACGTTCTTCAGCACCGGGATCAGGTGCTCGAGGTTGTGACCGTCGATCGGACCGATGTGGTAGAAACCCATCTCCTCGAACAGCGTGCCGCCGGTGACGTAACCGCGCGCATGCTCGACCGCTCGCTTGATGGCGCGATCGGCGCGCTCGCCGAGATACGACGTCAGCTTCTTGCCGAAATCGCGCAAGCCCAGATAGGTCTTGCCCGACGCCAGACGGGCCAGATAGGCGCTCATTGCGCCGGTCGGCGGAGCGATCGACATATCGTTGTCGTTTAAGATGACGATCAGCCGGGCATCGAGTGCGCCGGCATTGTTCATCGCCTCATAGGCCATGCCGGCCGACATGGCGCCGTCGCCGATGATGGCAATGACATTGTTGCGGCCATCGGACAGATCGCGCGCCATCGCCATGCCGAGGCCGGCTGAAATCGAGGTTGAGGAGTGGGCTGCGCCGAACGGATCGTATTCGCTCTCGACGCGACGCGTGAAGCCGGACAGGCCGCCCTCCTGCCGCAGCGTGCGGATGCGGTCGCGGCGGCCGGTCAGGATCTTGTGCGGATAAGCCTGGTGGCCGACGTCCCAGATCAGCCGGTCGTCCGGCGTGTTGAAGACGTAGTGCAGCGCGACGGTCAACTCGACGACGCCAAGGCCGGCGCCGAGATGGCCGCCGGTGTGGGAAACGACGTCGATCAGTTCGGCGCGAAGCTCTGACGCCAGCTGCGGCAGGTCGCCTTCGGCAAGCGTGCGCAAATCGGCTGGGACGCGGACCTTGTCGAGAAGCGGCGTATCGGGCTTTGCGTTCACTGTTTGCGAGCCTGGTCAGATTTTCTGTTCATCGTGAAATATGCCGCTGGCCGGCGAATGTAAATGTGGCGGTAACGCGCATCAGCTTTCGGGCAGCGGGATGAACTCTTGCTCGTCTCCAGGAACGATATCGAAGCGGCCCGTCTTCCATTCTTCTTTCGCCTGCTCGATGCGTTCCTTTGAGGACGATACGAAATTCCACCAGATATAACGTTTCGAACCGAGCGAAGCGCCGCCAAACAGCATGAAATGGGCGCCGCGTTCCGATGAGACAACGATCTCATCGCCGGGCCGGAAAACCAGCAGCCGCTCGGCCGGGAAGCGGTCACCGGATATCGAAACCTCGCCTTCCAGCGTATAGATGGCGCGCTCCTCGGCATCGGCCGGGATTTTCACGCTGGCACCCGGCGCCAGCCTGAGATCGGCATAAAGCGTGTCCGAAGCGGTGGCGACCGGGGAGCGCAGTCCGGAAAACGCACCGATGATCACACGGCCGCTAACCCCCTCCGCATCGATTTCGGGCAGGCGCAGGGCCGCGGTGTTCTCGAAGACCGGCGCGACTTCTTCCTTGCCGTCCGGCAGCGCCAGCCATGTCTGCAGGCCGGAAACCGACATCGGCGCGCCGCGCAGTTCTTCCGGCGTCCGCTCCGAATGGACGATGCCACGGCCGGCGGTCATCAAATTCACGTCCCCGGGCTGGATTACCATCTCGGTGCCGAGCGAATCGCGGTGCCTGATCTTGCCATCGAACAGGTAAGTCACCGTAGACAGGCCGATATGTGGGTGCGGACGCACGTCCAGCGCCTGGCCCGCTCGCAGAACGGCTGGACCCATGCGGTCGAAGAAGATGAAGGGTCCGACCAGCCGGCGCCTGGCCGTCGGCAAGGCGCGGCGAACCTGAAATCCGCCAATATCCTTGGCATTCGGAATAACCATCAGCTCGATCTGATCGCTGGCGAAGGTATCGCCCATCTGCGGATCGTTTCCGGGAAAGAAGCTCACGCGGTCCCCTCAGGCGAAGCGAAGTGCGGATTTGGCCTTCGCCTTGGCCGCCACCTCTTCGCGATTGCGCGGATGCTGCGTCGTCTCGAGGCTGTCGAGCAATTCGCGCGCCGAGGCGGCAATGGCCTCGACGGCATGGTCGAACGCATGCTGGTTCTGTTTCGACGGCCGCGTCGTTCCGCTCAGCTTGCGGACAAACTGAAGTGCGGCATCGCGGACCTCGTCATTGGTTGCCGGCGGATCGAAATTGAACAGGGTTTTGATGTTTCTGCACATCGTTCGCAATCTCCTCTCGTCCTGGAGCCGTTTCAAACGGGATGAGTTTTACCCTCAATCGTGATGATGTCCAAAGCCGGTAAGCAAAATTGTCGTTCGAGGCCGCGCCTCAATCCGCGTCCAACGGCTCTGTCCCCACCGGCTTGCCGTCACGCGACAGCCTGATTTTCTCGACCTTGTCCTCGGCCGCCTTCAGCAGCTGGTCGCAATGCGCCTTCAGCGCCTCGCCGCGCTCATAGATGCGGATCGACTGGTCGAGCGGCACGTCGCCGCGCTCCAGATCGTCGACGATCCTCTCCAGCGCCTCGAGCGCCTGCTCGAAGCTCATCGCCTTGACATCCTCGTTAGTCTCACCAGCCATCATCTATCCCTTCATCAGCCGCCCGACATGGGCGGCGACTGAAAATGCCAATCCCTGCAGATCGTAGCCGCCCTCGAGCACGCTGACGAGCCGGTTGCGGCTACGGCGCCCGGCTCGTTCGAGCAACTGGCCGGTCGCCCAGTCGAAATCATCCTCGGTCAGGTTGATCTCGGCCAGCGGATCGCGGTGGTGGGCATCGAAACCGGCGGAGATGATGATGAGGTCGGGCGCAAAATTGTCGAGCGCCGGCAGGATGCGTGACAGAAAGGCGTCGCGGAAACTATCGCTGCCGCTCTGCGGCGCCAGCGGCGCGTTGACAATGTTGCCGGCGCCGGTTTCGCTCACGGCCCCGGTTCCCGGGTAAAGCGGCATCTGGTGTGTCGAGCAATAGAGCACCGATGGATCGTCCCAGAAAATGTCCTGCGTGCCGTTGCCGTGATGCACATCCCAGTCGACGACGGCGACGCGGTCGGCGCCATGGTTCTTCTGCGCGTAGCGTGCCGCGATCGCGGCGGTGTTGAACAGGCAAAAGCCCATGGAGGTGGTCTTTTCGGCATGATGGCCGGGCGGCCGTGCGGCGACGAAGACGTTTTCGGCACGGCCGGTGAAGACGTCGTCGACCGCGGCGTTGGCTGCGCCGATCGCGGTCACGGCCGCCTGCCAGCTCTTCGGGCTGGCGGTGGTGTCGGCGTCGATACGGGCGATGCCGGTGTCCGGAATCGCTGCGCGGACACGTTCGACGAATTCGGGCGGATGCGCGTAGAGGATGGTTGCCTCGTCGCCTTCGGGCGCCTGGACGCGATCGAGCGCCGCGAAGGCCTCGTCGTCAAGCACACGCTCTATGGCGCGCAAACGGTCCGGCCGCTCCGGATGACCGGGCGGTGTTATGTGCTCGAGGAAAATCGGGTGGGTGTAAAGTCTCGTGACCATGCCCCGATATAGGCGCGCCTCGCCGCTTTGGCCATGTTTTCGCGCGCTGGTGAGGCGATGTTCAACAGGGTTTAGGCAATCGGCGTCGGCTGAGCCCACCGCGAGCCGCCTGGGATCGGCGAAAAGAACGACCTCAGGCCGGTGATCGGTCAATCTGGGGCTGCTTCGCTGACGATCGATCAGGCTTAGGCAGCTTGCCGGTGCGATTGAGCAGCCCTTCCAGAAGAACCTTGAATGCCTTCACTGCCTTCTTCGACGTCGCTTCGGGATCGTTCGAATTTGCGATCCACTGCGCCGCATGCAGCGAGGCGCCGCTGACCAGCCTTGCCGCGGCTTCGGGATCGACGGCGAGAATTGTCCCCTCGTCGCTCAGTCTTTGCAGGCTCTCTGTCATCGAGCGGATGCATGTGCTCTGGCTTGGCCATTGCGATGGATCGCCGAGCACCGCCGGCCCGTCGCGAAGCACGATACGCTGGATCTCCGGCTCCAGCGCCATCTCGATATAAGCGGTGCATTCGTCGACAAAGCCCTGCCAGAGATTGTCCGGCTTGGCCGAAACGACCTTCAGCCGGGCCGACATTTCGGCATCGATCTCGGCAATGACCGCCTGGAGTAGGCCCTTCTTGTCGCCGAAGTGATGATAGAGCGCACCGCGCGTCAGCCCGGCCGATGCCGTGAAATCGTCCATCGAGGCTTCGGCATAGCCGAGCGTGCCGAAGGCCTGGCGCGCCGCCCCGATCAGCTTGGCGCGGGTTTCGGCAATCATCTCCTTGCGTGGTCTATGCATGCTCTGGCCCTATTAACATACGTCTCGTATGCCAATTGACATACGCCGCGTATGATCTATTTAAACTCATACGCCACGTATGTAATCGCCGAACCGGCCGTTGTCGAGGAGCCAGACCATGCAAAATCCCTATTCCCAGATCTTTCGCGCGCCCGGCGCCAAGGGCTTCGCCGCGGCCGGCTTCGTTGCCCGGCTGCCGATCGCCATGGCTCCGATCGGGATCGTCGCAATGCTGTCGCAGACCGATGGCGAGTACTGGCTGGCCGGCGCCGTCTCCGCGACATATGCGCTGGCCAACGCTTTCGTCGCCCCGCAGGTATCACGGCTGGTGGACCGCCTCGGCCAGACGCGGATTGTGGTGCCGACCACTGTGATTTCCACGCTCGCTTTCGCAATCCTCATTGCGGCGGCCAATCAGCATTGGCCGATATGGACGCTATTCGTCTCGGCGCTGCTCGCCGCCGTCATGCCCAGCATCCCGGCAATGGTGCGCGCACGCTGGACCGAGATTTTTCGCAACCGCCCCGAGTTGAACACGGCGTTCGCCTTCGAGTCGGCGGCGGACGAACTGGTCTACATCGCCGGCGCATCGCTGTCGGTAGGGCTGAGCGTCGCGCTTTTCCCGGAAGCGGGAGTGCTCGCGAGCACGTTGTTCCTCGCATTCGGTTCGACGGCCTTCATCCTGCAGCGCTCGACCGAACCGCGAGCCCGACCGGTGGAACATGGTTCAGGCGGCTCGGCAATCCGCCTGCGGCCGGTCCAGCTCATCACCTTGGCCCTGATCTTCATCGGCGCGACCTTCGCAACCACGGAGGTGAGCACGGTGGCGATCACCAAGGAGCTTGGCCAGCCAGGGGCCGCCAGCTTCGTCATCGGCGTCTACGCGCTCGGATCGTTCGTCGTCGGCATCATCATTGGCGCCCTGAACCTGAAACTGCCGCTGCAACTTCAGCTTGCCATCGCAATCGCCATCATTGCGCTTACCACGCTGCCGCTGCTCGTCGCCGACACAGTACCGCTGCTGGCACTGGCCGTCTTCGTCAGCGGCGTGGCGATCTCGCCGACCTTCATCACGGCATTCGGCCTGATCGAGCGGCGCGTGCCCGAGGCGGTGCTGACCGAAGGCGTGACCTGGGTGATGACCGGCATCGGCATCGGCATGGCGCTCGGCTCGTTCGCCGCCGGCTGGGTGGTGGACGCTTTCGGCGCGCAGAACGGGTTCTGGGTATCGGTGGCATCGGGCACAATCGCGCTGGTCATCGTGCTCGCCGGCCAGCGCAGCCTTGCCGCGCCGAACTGCGACATGGCTGCATGCGACGCAGCCGCGGTCGCTGCGGAATAGTTTCCGGTGCGTCCGGCCCGAGCCGGGGCCGGGCGCATACCAGCACCATGAGAATGGCCTAAAGAATCTCGGTCTTGGCGATGTGGATGCCAAAGCCTTCGAGGCCGACATAATGGCGCTCGCGCGAGGCGATCAGGTTTATCGAGGAAATGCCGAGATCCTTGAGGATTTGCGCGCCGAGGCCGATCTCGCGCCATTCGTTTTCGCGGCGACGAGCCTCTTCGTGATCCTCGCGGTCGCCGGCAGCCGGGCGCTTGCGCTCCTGATGGGCGACGCCGACCGAGCCTTCGCGCAGATAGACGATGACGCCGCGCTGGCGCTCGCCCATCGCCTTCATGATGGCGTCCAGCCGGTGGCTGGTGCCGAAGACGTCGCTGACCACGTCCTCGGAATGAAGGCGCACCGGCACCTCGACGCCGTCGCGGATATCGCCGAAGACGACCGCCACGTGATGCATGGAATCCCAGGGCAGCGTGTAGGTGAAGACCTGCGCCTTGCCGCCCGGCGTCTCGATGTCGGAACAGGCGACGCGCTCAACCAGCGTTTCCTTGCGTTGCCGGTAGCCGATAAGGTCGGCAACCGAGATCTGCTTCAACCCGTGCTTTTCGGCGAAGGCCTGCACCTGCGGGCCACGCATGACGGTGCCGTCATCATTGACCAGCTCGGAAATGACGCCGACCGGCGGCAGGCCGGCGAGCTTGCAGAGGTCGACAGCGGCCTCGGTATGGCCCGAACGCATCAGCACGCCGCCTTCGCGCGCGATCAGCGGAAAGATGTGGCCGGGCCGGACGAAATCGGAGGCGCCGACATTGCCGTTGGCGAGATTGCGCACCGTCAGCGTGCGGTCGTCCGCCGAAATGCCCGTCGTGGTGCCGTGCTTGAAGTCGACGCTGACGGTAAAGGCAGTGGTGTGGGCGGAATCATTGTCGGCCACCATCGGCGACAGGTTGAGCCGCTTTGCTTCCTCGCGCGGCATCGGCGTGCAGACGATGCCCGACGTGTTGCGGACGATGAACGCCATCTTTTCCGGCGTGCAATGGACGGCGGCGACGATCAGATCGCCCTCGTTCTCGCGGCCGTCATCGTCCATGACGACGACGATCTCGCCGCGCTCGAAGGCGCGCAGGGCTTCGACGATTTTCTTCTGGTCGTAAGGCATAAGTGCTCGCTTCGCTCGCAGGGAATAGGGCAGTACGGGAGTAGGGGAAAGGAAAAAATGCTGTCGTGGGAGTTGCGTAACCTACTCCCCTACTCCCTTCCCGTTTGTCCCCGATGACGCAGATAATGATCGGCAATGGCGCAGGCAACCATCGCCTCGCCGATCGGCACGGCGCGGATGCCGACGCATGGATCGTGGCGGCCCTTGGTCATGATCTCGACGTCGTTGCCGTCCTTGTCGATCGACTTTCGCGGCGTCAAGATCGACGAGGTCGGCTTGACGGCGAAACGCGCGACGATCGCCTGGCCGGTCGAGATGCCGCCGAGGATGCCGCCGGCATTGTTGGACAGGAAGACCGGCTTGCCGTCATTGCCCATGCGCATCTCATCGGCATTCTCCTCGCCGGTGATGCGGGCGGCCTCGAAACCGTTGCCGATCTCGACGCCCTTGACGGCGTTGATCGACATCAGGCCGGCGGCGATGTCCTGGTCGAGCTTGGCATAGATCGGCGCGCCAAGCCCCGCCGGAACGCCATCGGCGACGATCTCGATGACCGCACCGACCGAGGAGCCCGCCTTGCGGATGCCGTCCAGATATTTGGTGAAGACGGCGACGGACGCCGGATCGGGAGTGAAGAATGGGTTTTCAGCGTCGCCGACGAAATTCCAGTTCCAATTGGCGCGATCGATCGATTTATCGCCCATCGACACCAGCGCGCCGCGCACCACCATGCCGGGCACGACCTTGCGGGCAAGCGCTCCGGCCGCCACCCGCGCCGCCGTCTCACGCGCCGAGGAGCGGCCGCCGCCGCGGTAATCGCGCAGGCCGTATTTGACCTCGTAAGTGTAGTCGGCATGGCCCGGCCGGAACTGGCGGGCGATGTCGCCATAGTCCTTGGAGCGCTGGTCGACGTTCTCGATCAGCATCGACACCGGCGTGCCGGTGGTGATCATCGTCTCGCCGTCCTCATCGAGAATGAAGCCGGACAGGACCTTGACCTCGTCAGGTTCGCGACGCTGCGTCACAAAACGTGACTGGCCGGGGCGGCGCTTGTCGAGTTCGGCCTGGATCTCGTCGCGAGTGAAGCGGATGCCTGGCGGACAGCCGTCGACGACGCAGCCCAGCGCCGGCCCATGGCTTTCGCCCCAGGTGGTGACGCGGAAAAGATGGCCGAACGTGTTGTGCGACATGGAACCAGCCCTGCCGGCGTCGGAGCCGGCTCAGCGCATGACCCCGAAAATCGGAGCGATTTTCGGAAAGGATCATGCACAAAAACAAAAGTGCTACAGCGTCCTTTGCGCGTCCAGGAGGACGCGCGGCGCTGTCGCCTGCCTTCTATTGGCGTTTTCCACAGTGGTCAAACTGTGATCCGGCGGATTTAGTTTTGACACATTCGATTGGTTTCTGCTCAGTTCCGTTCCGTTGGACCGAGCCGCTGTACCGGCAATGATTAAAGAGGACGATGATGCGTATTCTGATTGGCGCTGTTGCCGCCACGCTGTTGATCTCCACCGCCGCCTTCGCCGGCCAGACCGAAGGCCTGATCAAGAAGGTCGACAAGGATGCGCTGACGCTGACGCTGGACGACGGCAAGTCCTACAAGCTGAACGCCGAAACCGACCTCGATGCGCTGAAGCCAGGCATGGACATCGTCCTCGCCTATGACGTGACGAATGGCGAGAACGTCGTCACCGATATGGAACTGCCGGACACCGGATCGACCGAGTAGGACGCGTCGATATTCAGCTGATGCCGGCCCGACCTGATCTCAACATACGCTAGGTCATCGGTCTCAAAGCCACTCCAGGCGCCGGCCGTCCAGTCTGAGCACGCGGTCCTGCGGCACTTCCATGCTGACCGCATCTTGTTCGGACATCCCAAGTACCAAGCGGAACATTACGCGCATGATGCCACCATGGGTCACGCAGACCGTCTGGCGATCGAGCGCGTCGAACCACGGCTTCACCCGCTCGAGCAGCATCTGGTAGCTTTCGGCGCCCTCGCCGGGCGGCTGGAAATTCCATTTATCGAGGCGGCGGCGCCTGGTCGAACCAGGATTGTTCGCCTCGAGTTCGGCAAAGGTGAAACCCTGCCAGTCGCCAAAGCTCAATTCCACGAGCAGCGGCTCGGTACGATAGGCGTGCGGATCGAGCTTCATCGCCGCGCGCAGGCGCTCCATCGTCTCGCGCGTGCGCCGCATCGGGCTGGCGACAAAGTCGAAATCTTCGGGCTTGTCGATGAGTTCGGCCAGTCTGCGCCCGTTGCGGCTAGCCTGCTCGCGGCCAAGCTCGTTGAGGTCGGTATCGGCCTGCCCCTGCAGCCGGGCCTCGGCGTTCCACGCCGTCTGGCCGTGGCGCACGATATAGACGAGCGGGTACATCAGGTCTTCCGGAAGAGGTCAGGCGGTGGCGTCAGTCCTTGACCGTCGAAATATCCGGCGCGTCGACCGCCTTCATGCCGACGACATGATAGCCGGAATCGACATGATGGATCTCGCCGGTGACGCCGCGCGAAAGGTCGGACAGGAAATAGACGCCGGAATCGCCGACCTCCTCCTGCGTCACCGTCTGCTTCAACGGCGAATTGTATTCGTTCCACTTCAGGATATAGCGGAAATCGCCGATGCCGGATGCGGCAAGCGTCTTGATCGGGCCGGCGGAGATCGCGTTGACGCGGATCTTCTTGGCGCCGAGGTCGACGGCCAGATAGCGCACGCTGGCTTCGAGTGCCGCCTTGGCGACACCCATGACGTTGTAGTGCGGCATCACCTTTTCCGCACCGTAATAGGTCAGCGTCAGCAGCGACCCACCATCGGTCATCAGCGCCTCGGCACGTTTGGCGATGGTGGTGAAGGAATAGACCGAAATATCCATTGTACGCAGGAAATTGTCGCGCGTCGTCTCGACATAGCGGCCGGTCAGCTCGTCCTTGTCGGAAAAGGCGATGGCGTGGACGAGGAAATCGAGCTTGCCCCAATGGCTGGCGATATCGGCGAACACCGCATCGAGGCTGGCCGGGTCGGTCACATCGCAATGGCCGGCGACATGCGCGCCCAGTTCCGCGGCAAGCGGCTCGACGCGTTTCTTGAACGCCTCGCCCTGATAGGTCAGCGCGATCTCGGCGCCATGGTCGACACAGGCCTTGGCGATGCCGTAAGCGATCGAGCGATTGTTGGCGATGCCAAGGATAAGGCCGCGCTTGCCGGCCATAAGGCCCCGTCCACCCGCCATGTCAGCGCTCTCCGCAAGGTTCTCTACTTTGTGGAGTGCCTATCGCACAGCCACAGTGCCCCTTCAAGCGTTCAAAGCGGACAGTTCGGGGGACAAAGCCGCTGGTCTACAGAGCCGCGCGTCCTTTGGGCGCGCAAAGGACGCTGTAGCGCCTTGACCTTGCAGTCGTGGGCCAGTGGAAAAATCTGACACTGGTATCGGTGTGGCACGGCGGAAGATGACCCTTTGGCGGAAGTTCGTTGGCCAGTGGCCGAAGTCACGCTCATGACCCCAACTCCGACTTCCATACTTTGAGCCGTGGACGATCGCTTTGCGCCTCATCTCGGCCATTCAAGTTAGCTCGGCCATTGCCTTAAACCGGACATTATAGGCGACCGCGCCGGGGGCCGGCATTCGAAACCCTTCACAATAGCCGTGATTCCGGAAGCTTCTTAGAAGCGGCCACTTAAGATTAGGCGTCGCCTATTGCAGTCCGATGCGTCCCGTAGCCGACGAAAACGCGGATAAGAAGCTAAACCGCGCTGGAGATCACATCGAAGCCAGTCGACCTCCGCCTGGACAACGGCTCCCGATAAACAGTCCACGCACCGCCGGTATCCCGGCAGCGCCTGGGAAAATTTCAGCCATTGCTCGGTCAGGAAGACGCAGGTGTTCCGTCAGCACGCCCTTTATGATCGATCGTACGTCCGTCGTAGCAGCCAAGTCTGTTCCGCCATGAAGCAGGTCTCGAGCAAGACCGGGCCAGCGATTGCCTACTCGCCCGCCGGCAACGGCGCCACCCATTAACAAGGTGACACTCGCGACGCCGTGATCAGTGCCGCCGTCGGTGTTGGGCACCACGGAACGGCCGAACTCCGTGACCACCAGCACCGCCGTCCTGTTCCAGGCAGGCCCGGACGCTTGGGCAAATGCAATGAGGCCCCGCGCCAGCCCATTCAAACTCCGCGCCAGCCTTCCGAAGTCCGCTCCCTGCGCCACATGCGTGTCGAAGCCGGCCACCTCGAGCATCGCGATCCGCGGTCCGCCCGTAGCTGACAGGGCAAGCGCCGCGCTCCTGGCCGCGTCGCCGAAGCGAGCCGCGTCGCATGCGGCATGTTGTTCCAGCAGGCTTTCGCTGCCCTTTGCGCCGGACGGCCAAGTGCCCTCGGCGCAGAGGCGGACGAGGTCGAGCCGAGGATTGGCCAGCGCAAGATGGGCCAGCATGTCCATCGATCGATCGGCCGGTCTGGCCCGCCACACCGCCTTCTGCCGGCGCGACAGTACAGACGAAGCCCGGTCGAGCCATCCGGCGCTGCCGCCGTCAATATCGCCGTCGAACAGCGCCGCCTGGGCGGTCGCGTGGGACCGGCCCGCATCCGGAATGGCGGTCGCGGGCACGATGAGCAACTCGCCGCACGAGTAGTGGGGCAGGAGAGACCCGAGCGCCGGATGAAGCGCGAAGAGCCCGTCGAGCTTGAGCATCTCGGCGACGCCAGAGTTCGGGAAAGGCACGAGGGGCCCGCGTACCGAGGCAAAATGCGGATCGCCGTAGGGCGGCACGGCAGCTAGTGCATCGAGTCCGCCACGCACGTGGACGAGCAGAAGGCGAGGATCTTCGTCCACAAGCGAGGCACCGGCCAGACGCACGCTACCGAACGCGGACGCCAAGGCCAAACCTTGCAGCGCTGCCCTTCGGGTCAGTTGCATTTAGGCTCGTCCGAACTTGGGTTCACCGGCGTACCCGCGGTCATATACCCTAGCAGATCCGTATTCGGGCTAAGACTTCCCGTTGTCAGAGCCTTGTTAGTCGGCTGCGCGTTGCGAACCAAAAGGCCGGCAAGTGCCGGGGCTGCGAAAGATGTGCCCGAACAGATGTTCCTCCGGAGCTTGCCGTTCTTTCGGCTCTTCCACAGTGACAGGACATTGACGCCCGGTTCGGCATAGGACGCGCCGAACGCCCCCCCGCGCCATAGCGTGTCGCACCAGGCGTTGCTGATGCCTTGGCATTTCCCAGGAGTTGCCACCTGAATATATTCGCTGTTGGAAGCCGAAGCGCTGTATATCGCTCCCACCTTGTTTCCTGTCGTCACAGGCGAAAAATAAGTCGCCGCATTGGCCGGGAAATAAGACTGTACCCAAGGGCCCTCTTCGTCTTCCCGGGGGTTGCCCGCAGCTACCACAACGCGCACCTGACGGTCGGCGATCTGATAAAGAAGGGCGTCGAGAAATTTAAGATCTTGCAACGTGCTTCCGCGTCTGGTGCTCTCCAGATATAATGCACCCCAACTCAAGTTCAGAATATCCCCAGCGACCGCGTTGTCCCGAACATGGCGAAGCGCGAGAAGAGGCGGGCCGAAAATTTCGGTCTTCAGCTTACTGAAGGCCTTTACGATCTTGAGCGGGGCGTCGGGGCTGACACCAACCAGACCTATATACTGGTCGCCCTGCTTGACACGCTTTCCGCCGATAACTGCTGCCACCATCGTCCCGTGCCCTACCGTGTCGTCGAGGCTCGACACGGTCTGGCATGGGCTGCTCGTGCAATCGATGGCTTCCTGAACCTTGAGGAGCCCGGCGGTGACAACGCTCCAATCCACTCCGCTGTCGATGATCCATACGGTGGGCGATCCTGAAGCCACCGGCTGTGGTGACCCGACGACCCTGCAGACGCTGGGAGGGACAACATCCGCAGTCGGCGAGATGCCCAGGAGTTCCGGCCCCTCGCAGGTGGCACCATCGAACAGGTTCACCACGAAAGGATCCGGCTCCTCATATCCCCTGGAGCGCAGCTCTTCGATCTCGCTCTCGGAAAAGGTCCCCGTCACGATGCTGATACCGATATCCGGCATGTCCACCGCTTCCAGCTTGCCCTTGCCTGCGATGAACTTGTTTAGCGCGCCGATATCCTTGCGTAACTCCGCCGCCCTGGCGATGTCGACGATGAAAGTCTTTTCGATGTCACCGCTGTCGGTGAAGCCCTCCTCGCCTGACGCTTCCGGTCTCGCTGTTCCGACAACGGCGAGGAGACAGCCGAGCAACAGCACACGAAGTTGAGCAAGTATCATTCGTACACCCTCCGGCTGTCGTTACTGATACCGCGAGGATCAGAATGCTCCCAATACGGCTTTCTGTCCATGAAAACATCGAGTCGATGCGAGCATGCCGCCTGCGCATTGCTTGCGACAGATGCAAAATGCGTTTAGGCTATTTGCATTGACCTCGGAGGGGAGCCTCGGCGATGCCCAGGGCAGAATTGAAGCCAGGTCGGCAAGTCCAAGAGATCGGCGCAGCGATCGTAGGGGCCTGGCTCAAGCTTTTGCCGGCCTCGTCACGTATCTTGTCCATGGATTCAACAGATCCCCTAACAATTACCATTGATCGGCAGATTTTCGCCGTCGGTGATACTATCAGACTTCGGCCGGAAGCAGGCCGTGCCATCGGCAACATCAGGGTCCGGACCGCCGCCGCCGGAACAGCGCCACATTCGCAGACGCTGACGATAGAAGATCTGAATGGTCAGCCCATAAAATACGAGGATGACCCTCTCGACGGGGGCGACGCGATCCCGAATGCTGCCGCGTATGCGGACCTGAAGCGTGATCTCAAATTGGTGCTGGAAGACATCGTGGAAACGGGAGTGTCTGTCGAAGTTCACGTGGACGAACCGAACTTGATCAACGTGGTGGTGCCCCAGGTGCCGAGGGGGGTCCTGACCCGCAGCGATCTGATCGATTATCTCCACGACTATCACAAATACGCCCAGGGCAGGCACTACCATGACGAGCTCGCCACGGCCGTGCTCTTCGGCTGCAGGTAGTCGCCAGTCCCTACTCGGGCAATCCCGCTTCCCGCATACCGTTGAGCAGCGTGTTACGGTCTCCGTCCAGCTTGTAGGGTTCCTTGGTGGCGAACCGCCGCCCGGAGAACTCCGGTGCGCCACGCAGAACCAGAAACGTGTAGCTCTTCGCCTCTTGGCTTCGGCCAAGCAGGGCGTTCGCTGCAGCCAGATAGACCTTAACCCAGGTCGGCATGGTGGACGAGCGGCCCAGATCGACAACTGCCTTATCCGGACGGTGGGCAATGAAATGGGCAACACCGCGGAACGGCCAATACCATGAAGGCTCGTACAGGGGATCGAGCACTCGCGCCCGTTCGAACCAGTCCAAGGCACTTTGGGGCTCGCCGGCAAATGTTTGATAAGTCCCTTGATAGGAGACCTGCTCGGGATCGTGCGGATTGAGTTCGAGCGCGCGTGTGTATAGCTGAGATGCGACGTCGAAATCACGACGGTGGAGGAGCACCCAGCCCAGTATGTTCAGGCAGACTGGATCATTGGGGGAAAGCGCCACCGCTTTTTTGGCGATGTCATAAGCCTCGGCAAGCACCGCATCCGACGGCCCCATGTCGCGAAACCATTCAAGCTGTTTATAGTGGGCGAGCTTGGCGTACGCGCGCCCGTAGGACGGATCGAGCTCGATCGCCCTCTGATACCACTGTCGAGCCTCCATTTCCGCCGCGATGTCGCCCAGGGGCAGGGCATTGCCCCGAAGCACGCACTCATATGCCGCGAGATTGGCAGGTGGTTTACGTCGCGCCTTCTCGGCGCCTGCGGCCGTAAGACGGCCGATAACGGTCCCGACGATCTTTCCGATCAGTTCGTCCTGGACATCGAAGATGTCCTGCTCGTCCCCGTCGTAGCGCTCGGCCCACAAGCACTCACCCGAGGTTGCGTCGACCAGCTCGCATGTAATGCGCATTCGCCGGCCCATGCGGCGGATGCCGCCTTCGATGACGAAATCCACGCCGTTATCCGCCACCAGGTCCACATCCTTGAGCCGCGTCGACGTGTAATGGGACGCAACCGTAAGCTGGGTAAAGCGCGTCAGTTCCGTGACGATGTCTTCGGTGAAGCCGCCACTGAAATAGGGTTGGACGTCGCCCGCGCTCTTGAACGGGCGAACGAGGATGGAGGGCTTGCTCGGACCAGCCAACTGTGCAGTCGATGCAGGTGGCAGCCCTTTGGGCTTGTGGAACAACGAGTATACGGGAATCGAGCGTGGAATGTTCTTGAGATGCTGTTCGCCGCAATATTCAAACGGAAGATGAATTTTGTCGCGAACTTCGTCGTGCACCTTTCCGGAAAGGCAGATTCCGCCCGGGCTGGCGAACTGTTCCAGGCGCGCGGCTATGTTGACGGTATCTCCAAACACATCGCCATCGGTATCGACAATAATATCACCGAAGTTGATCCCAATCCGGAGAAAAATTTCCTGGCTGGCCTTCCCCGAAGACTGGCCGACAAGCAGTTCCTGGACTTCCACTGCTGACTGCACGGCTCCGAAAGCGCTTGGGAACTCGGCGAGCATCCCGTCTCCGGTCGTTCTCACAACCCGTCCCCGGTGCTGCGTGATCCTAGGCTCTATATCGTCCTGCATGAGATGCTTGACGAGCGCGAAGGTGCGCTCCTCGTCCCGGGCCATCAGCGACGAGTAACCGACCACGTCAGCAGCCAGGATAGCCGTCAGACGTCGCTGAAGATTGCTGTCGCCCGCGTTCATTCTCTCCCTCGGCGGGTTATATTATGTTCGACGTTGGCTTGACGATATCAAAGCGTCTCGCAGGAGTTTGCATCATACTCCAGTGCGTGTCAGCGTGCGAATGAGCAATTGGTGCCGATACTGTAGAGGATTGAACATGTGAGGGCCGTGCTTGGGTGAAGGGTCCATAATGCCGGAGCGGCGGGCGTCCGAGGCAGGGGCCGGCGGGTCAAGCCTGGTTTACGGCCCCATCGTGATCACCGATCCCACGCTCAGATGCCCGATCACGGTCGCGGTCGGCCCCGTCCGAGGGGCCAGACCTTCTCGTTTTGTGTCAGGGTGGGGCAACACCACCCAGGAGGCGGCAACCGCCTGCGGGTATGAGGCCGATGAAACCTATTTCGCCCAGATGATCCCTCATGAGCGACTCTCACGCGCCCGCGCCGGCGAATTGCGCGGGCGCGTGATCGAGCCGCCTGCACTCACACTTTTCAGTGATGCGCAGTATTGCGAGCGGCTGCATTGGAACAAAAACGTCGATGATAGCCGCGCGGTCCCGATCCGCTGGCGCAGGTCGCAGCCGCTGGACTGGATCCGGAGCGATCCGCGCTTCAGCACGAGCGAGGCCTGGGTGCCTGCGGGATTGTGCTTTCTCGGGTATCCCAACGATGAGTCATCAGGTCTGCCGCCGGCGGACTCCAATGGTCTTGCGAGGGGATCGAGCATAGAGGACGCGGTCGTGCGCGGCTTCTGCGAAGTCGTGGAGCGCGATGCAACAGCCATATGGTGGTACAATCGGCTGGTTCTGCCTCGGATAGACCTGACTTCGCTGTCGGATGGACTGGCGTCCCAGTACGCCGATTGGCTGCTGACGCAGAACCGCGAATTGCGGCTTCTGCTCCTGACGCTTGACCTGCCCATCCCCATTGTCGCTGCAATTTCTCATCACGTCGGGGGTGGCACGATTGCGTTCGGATTCGCGGCCGGACGATCCATGTCGGAGGCGGCCCGGCGCGCGGTGGGGGAACTTGCAGAATGTGAGGCGAACCTTACCCTGCTCAAACGGAACGCCGATACGTCCGGCACGGCGGCCTTCACCCCCGGCGCGCTGCACCTCTATCGGTGGCACATGGACGAGAACATTCATCGCCTTCCTCACCTTTCCGGCAATTCAGCAGTTCAGGCCTCGTCGGCCGAGTTGCGACTGGATTGGAACTATTGCCTCGACATCTGCCACGAGCAGGAACTTGAGATCTTCGCGGTCAACCTGACGCACAACGCCGAATCGCCTGTTGCACGAGTGTTTGTACCTGGACTTCGTCCTACCAAGCCCCGGTTGGGCGGCGGCAGGCTCTATGATGTTCCTGTGCGCCTAGGTTTGAAGCCATCAGTTTCCCAGGCCATCAACGAGGTTCCCTTTCCATTGTGATCCGGATGGTCGCGGGCATGCCCACCCCGGAGTGCCCGCTTTACACACACGGCATTAAGCGCTGGCCTTTCGACCGTCAGCCCTTTCGCCGGCGCATCAGCGCCTCGAGCTCGGTGTCACCGCCATCCGGCAGCATCAGCCGCACATGCGCGTAGAGATCGCCGTGACCGCCGGCCTTTTCCGGTAGGCCCCTGCCCTTCAGCCGCAGAACCTTGTCCGAGCTCGACCAAGGGGGAACATTGACCGCAATCCTGCCGGTCGGAGTCTCGACCGCCACCTTGGCGCCATGCACCGCATCGGCCAGTTCCACCGGCAGGTCGACATGCAGGTCGCGGCCCTCGACGCGGTAGCGCGGGTGCCGGCGGAAACGGATTTTAACCAGCGCATCGCCCGGCTGCCCCGGTCCTTGCTCACCCTGGCCTTTCAACCGGATGGTCTGACCGTCCTCGACATAGGCCGGCAACTTGACCGCCATCTTGCGGCCGTCGGGGAACATCGCCGTCACCTTCTCCGCGGTGGCGGCTTCCTCGATGGTGACGTCCAGCGTCACGTTGAGATCGGCGGCGGTCGGGGCCTGACGGCGGCCGCCGGTGCCGGCGCCGCGCTGCTGGGTGAAAGCATCGCCGAAGATCTGGCTGAAGATGTCGCTGTTGCCGTCGAACGGATCGCCGCCGGGACGGCCCGTGCGGAATTCGAAATGCGCGCCGCCCGGCCCTTGCTGCCGGCGGAAACCGGCGAAAGGATCGGCGCCGCCAGCCGCGCCTTCGAAACCTTGGAAACGCTGTTTGCCATCGGCGTCGATCTCGCCGCGATCGAATGCCGCCCGGTTCTTCTCGTCGCCGACGATCTCGTAAGCCTGGTTGGCGGCGGCAAAACGGTCCTTCGCCTTGGGATCATCCGGATTCTGGTCCGGATGATACTTCTTGGCGAGCTTCCGGTATGCGGATTTTATGTCCTTGGCCGATGCGTTCTTGGCAACGCCCAGCACCTCATAGGGGTCGCGCATGCTTACTGCCCTGGAGAAGGAGTGGTTCCATGATCGCCTCCTATATGCGCTTGCATAGGAAGAAATTCCAGTGGCTTACCACTATATCGCCGGCGGAAAATCAGAGCGCCTTGAAGTCCTGCATTCGCCAGGCGCTGCCGCCGGCCAGGCATATTTCGCCTTTGAACAGCGCGACGCCGTCGAAGCTTTCGCGCGATGCGGTGAAGCGACGACATGTCTCGCCGTTAGCCCTGAATTCTGCGAGCTCGGTGATGGAGCCGCGCGAGCCGGTGTCGGCATTCGCCCAGGGAACGGCCTGCCCGGCCAGTTGCTCGACGTCGGCGGAGGACACGGCGTTGCGGATCGTGGCCTGGTCGGAGGCGCGGTCCTGATCGAGCGGCGTGACTGAGGCCGACGTGCTCGAGGTCAGCACCGAGCGGTCGACCTCCGCCTGCTCCAGGCTGAAGCCGCCGCCACCACAGGCGGCAAGCGGCAGGACGATTATCACGATCATGGCTTTGGCGCTGGCCGAAGCGATAACGCTCCATTGCCCACTGTCAAAAGCTTGCGCGATACGCGACAATCGGCAATCTCCCCAGCCGGCGACAAATTTGGGAAAACTATGAGCGAAACCGGGTTAACAAGCGGTGACTTTACCGAGGCGGCGGAGCCGTTCCGGCTCTTTGCGGCGTGGCTCGACGACGCGACGAAGAGCGAGATCAACGACCCCAACAGCGTGGCGCTGGCGACCGTTGATGCCGAAGGCATGCCGAATGTGCGTATGGTGCTGCTCAAGGGGTTCGATGAGGGCGGCTTTGTCTTCTACACGAACTTCGAGAGCGCCAAGGGCCGTGAGATCCTTGGCAGCATGAAAGCGGCGATGTGCTTCCACTGGAAATCGCTGCGCCGGCAGGTGCGGGCGCGCGGCCCGGTGGAGATCGTCACCGACGCCGAAGCCGACGCCTACTACGCGACGCGTCCGCGCGGCAGCCGCATCGGCGCCTGGGCGTCCAAACAGTCGCGGCCGCTGGAGAGCCGCTTCGCGCTGGAAAAAGCGGTCGCCGAATACACGGCGCGCCATGCGATCGGCGACATCCCGCGGCCAAAACACTGGTCGGGCTTCCGCATCGTGCCGCAGACCATCGAGTTCTGGCACGACCGTCCGTTCCGGCTGCACGACCGTGTCGTGTTTTCGCGCAACGCCGAGGGCGGTTGGGACAAGGTGAGGCTTTATCCGTAGGGCACGACGGTGGAGCGCCGGCGCCCATTTTTTCAGCCCTTCTTCCTGGTCATGAAGGCGGCCAAGGCCGGGCCGCTTCTGCCGGATTTCCAATTCCCACTATCACGATCTCGTGTGCGTGAAACGTTCCAGCTTGCCGGAACGAACCAGGAAAGGGCTCAACGCGCCGCTGGCGCAAATTCAGGAGGAAGCAATGCATTCACTCAGGTTGGTCACGATGGCCGGTCTTGCCTGCCTTTTCGCTTCGCAAGCCTTTGCGGAGGACGCGATGGGGACAATGACGGTGATGAAGGGTGGGGAGGTCATGGCGATCATGCCCGATGGGCATATGGGCACCATGATGCCCGACGCGAAGATGAGCGCCGAAATGATGAAAATGGCGAAACCGATCAAGCATTGCATGATGTTGATGACCGACGCCAAAGGCAAGACATTCATGATCGACACGTCTTCGGCAAAGGCCCAGGCCGAATGTAAAAAAATGGCGATGTGACAAAGAGATCATGGCAAGAAAACCCGCCGGTTGCTGCCGGCGGGTCCACGATGCGAGACAAGGCCAGAAGGTCTAGGCCTTCTTCCTGGTCATGAAGGCCGTCAAGGCTGCGCGGGCCTCGTCGGATTTGAGCCGCTCGCGGAAATGCTGGCTTTCCTGGCCGATGCGCTCGACAAGGGCGTCGCGCGAGCCGCGCATCAGGTCGCGCGCGATCTTCAGCGCTTGCGGCGGCTTGGCGGCGATCTGGCCCGCCGCCGCCAATACCGATGCTTCGAGTGCCTCTTCCTCGACCACCTCGTAGATCAGCCCGGCGGCCTTCGCCCTCTCGGCCGAAAAGCCCTCGCCGAGGCCAAGCAGCGCGAAGGCGCCTTGGCGGCCGAGGATCTGCGGCGCGAGCAGGCTCGAACCGGCCTCCGGCACAAGGCCGAGATCGACGAAGGGCGTCCGGAATATTGTGCGCGGCGTGGCGAAGGTCAGGTCGCAATGCAGGTTGAGCGTGGTGCCGATACCGACCGCAATGCCGTCGACGCCGGAAACCATCGGCTTCTCCGCTTTGGCCAGCGCCATCAGGAAATCCCAGACTTCGGTACCGCTTTCGCCGCCCGAGGCGACGACCATGAAATCGGCAAGGTCGTTACCGGACGAGAAGGCACCGGGCACGCCGAGAAAGACATGGACGCGGATCGCCGGATCGGCGTCGCCGCCGGCAAGAGCCGCCGACATCGTCGCGTACATGGCGCGGGTCAGGGCGTTCTTCTTGTCCGGACGGTTGATGCGGATGATCTGGATGGCACCCTGGCGTTCGACGAGGATGTGGTCTGTCACGGATTGGTCCTTTGTGAATTTTGGGCCTTTGTGAATATCGGCGCGTGCGAACGTCAGGCTGAAATCAGCGGCTTGCCGGCAACGGCAAGGCTGTCGGCGCCGCCGACGACGCGCTCCTTCAGCGCGCCCACTTCGCCAAGCAGGTTCTCGGCGAAGAACCGGCAAAGCGCGATGCGGTTTTGGTCGGCAAGCGCGCCGCGCGCCAGATAGGCGCCGCCCGCGGCAAGCGAGATCAGCCTGAGATAGGGTGTCGCGCCGGCCAGCGCCTCGTCCGAACGGCCTTGGTCGAGCAGGTCTTGCAGGAAACGGGTCGCCTGGGAGAGGTCGTCGAGCGCCTGGTCGAGGCGATCGGCGGTGCGGCCGAAGCCTTCAAGGTTCGACGCTCGCGCCGCATCGGCGACGGCCTTGAGTTCGGCGATGTAGCCATGCACATGCCGGCCGCCGCCGAGCGGCAGCTTGCGCGTCACCAGATCGATCGCCTGGATGCCATTGGTGCCTTCGTAAATGGGCGCGATACGCGCGTCGCGATAAAGTGCTGCGGCCCCTGTCTCCTCGATGAACCCCATGCCGCCATGCACCTGCAGCCCAAGCGAGGCGACCTCGACGCCGACATCGGTCGAAAAGGCCTTGGCCAGCGGCGTCAACAGATTGGCGCGCTCCTGCCAGTGCTTTGCATCTTCGCTCTGTGACGCGAGATCGATGGCGTGGGCGCAGGAATAGCAGATGGCACGGGCAATCTGGGTCAGCGCCTTCATGGTCAGAAGACTGCGCTGGATGTCGGGGTGATGCACGATCGGCGCCATGCCGGCACCGCGATAGCTCGCCGCTTTGCCTTGCCGGCGGTCGTTTGCATAGGCGAGCGCCTTCTGCGTCGCGGCCTCGGCGACCGCGACGCCCTGCATGCCGACGGCAAGGCGCGCATTGTTCATCATGGTGAACATGCAGGCGAGGCCCTTGTTCTCCTCGCCGACCAGCCAGCCGATCGCGCCGGGCCTGCTGCCTTCGAAGCCATCGCCATAAATCATCGTGCAGGTCGGCGAAGCGTGGATGCCCAGTTTGTGCTCCAGCCCGGAGCAGAAGACGTCGTTGCGCCTGCCCAGCGCGCCATCGTCTCCGACGAGGAATTTCGGCACCAGGAACAAAGACAGGCCGCGCGTGCCGGCCGGCGCGTCCGGCAGCCGCGCCAGCACCAGATGGATGATGTTGTCGGTGAAATCGTGCTCGCCATAGGTGATGAATATCTTTTGCCCGAAGATGCGGTAGGTGCCGTCGCCGGCCGGTTCGGCGCGGGTTCGCAAGGCATTCAGGTCCGAGCCTGCCTGCGGCTCGGTCAGGTTCATGGTGCCCATCCATTCGCCGGAGACCAGTTTTTCCAGATATTTGACCTTGAGTGCCTTCGAGCCATGCTTGTCGAGTGCTTCGACCGCGGCCATGGTCAGCGTCGGGGCGATGCCGAACGCCATCGAGGCGGAGTTCCACATTTCGAGCGCGGCGACGCCGAGCATGGCCGGCAGCGCCTGGCCGCCATACGCTTCCGGCGCGGACAGCGCATTCCAGCCGCCGCCGATCCAGCGGCGATAAAGTTCCTTCCAGCCGGGCGGGGTAGTGACGGCATCGCCGTTGAGCACCGCGCCGTGCTGGTCGCCGACCGTGTAGAGCGGCGCCACCTCCTCGCTGGCGAAGCGGCCGGCCTCGGCCAGAATGGCGTCGACAAGGTCCTCGCCGAGTTCGCCAAAATTGCCTGCATCGAGCGCCGGCTTCAAGCCGGCGACATGCTTCAGGGTGAAGGCGATCTCCTCGACCGGTGCCCGATACATGGCGTTCGCTCCTCCTCAGCCCGGCCCTCCCCAGTCTGGCCCTCCCCAGTCTGGCAGGTCTACTTAAGACCTGTGCCGATGCAAAATCATCTGCTTTCGGAGTTCCCTGTCCATCTTCTTTTTACGTAAACGTCAAACTTTGTCACGCGGATTTTGCAATTGCTGGCTCGTATGCAAAATTACTTAGAGCCGCGCATCAGGGATGACGATAATGCCAAACCAACAGACCCGCACCGCCCGTCTCGAAGCCCGTATTTCGCCGGATATGCTGGACGTGGTGAAACGTGCCGCCGAAATCCAGGGCCGCAGCGTCAGCGACTTCGTGGTCGCCGCCGCTCAAGAGGCGGCGCAGCGTACTATCGAGAACACCACCATCATGCGTATTTCCGTCGAGGATCAGCGCGCCATGATGGAGGCGATTCTCAATCCGCCCGAGCCCAATGAAGCACTGCGCAAAACCGCCGACGCCCACAAACGGCTTGTCGTCGAATCCCGGTGAATTTCACCATCATCATCGAACCGCTCGGCGGATCGCATGATCGCAAGGCGTTCAGCTGCGGGGTGTCGGCGCTCGACCGCTATATACGGGAGCAAGCCAGCCAGGATGTCAAACGCCGAGTCGGCAACTGCTTCGTTGCCGTGGATCGCGATGTCGGCGCGATCGCCGGATATTACACTTTGGCGGCGTCGAGCATACCGATCGCGTCCTTGCCTGACGAACAGACAAAACATCTGCCACGCTACCCGGTTCTGCCCGCGATATTGGTCGGCAGGCTGGCCGTCGATGCCCGATACCAGCGGCGGCGGGTCGGGTCGGCGCTGATCGTGGATGCGCTACGACGTAGCGTTAGCGCTGCCCCAGCAGCCTTCCCGTTGATTGTCGATGCCAAGGATGACCAGGCGGTCGCGTATTATCGCAAGCATGGCTTCACCCCATTTCAGAGCCGCCCGCTATCACTGTTCCTGCCCATAGCAACAGCGTTGAAGCTATTTGGCTGACAATCGCAACCATCGCTTTGCTCTTGAGGAGCACCAAGGATCGCTTCGCCAGCGCTCCAACTCGCCCACTCGGCACCCGAAGCATTTCCTTAACCATGGCGGTTCAGGATTTGGCTTTGGCCAGCAAGGATGTGCTGTTTGAAAACGCCGGCGCGCCCCCTTGTCCGCTCAGCGCTTCTCGTTGTCGCGGCCGCGATGACCCTGGCGCTGACGCCGGCAAAGGCCTCGGATTTCTCCGAACCTTGGAAGGATGCCGACCGGGCGCTGGTCGTCGACGCCTACGAATACAATTCCATCGACTGGACCCGGCTAGCCGCCGACAAGCGTCTTGTCGGCTTCATCAACAAGGCATCCGACGGAATGCCGCCACCCTATTTCTGTTTCGGCGACGAGACCGAGACGCGGCTGTGCAAGACGCTTTGGAAGCGCCATGCGATGGCACAGGAACTGTTCCAGACGCGCAAGGTGGTGGCCAAGGCGCTGGGCCTGAAATGGGGTGCCTATCATCTCGCCCGCCCCGGCAACCCCGTGGGACAGGCCAATAACTTCATCAATTTCGTGAAACCCGGGCCGGATGACCTGCTTGCCCTCGACATCGAGGACGATGATCCCACCCAATGGATGTCGCTCGAGGATGCCGAGGAATTCGTGCGCCATGTGCATCGTCGGGTTGGCCGCTTTCCAGTGCTCTACACCAACGGCACGACAGCCAGGCATATCGCCGACAACAAGTATAAATACCCGCTCCTGTCCCGGCTGCCGCTGTGGTATGCGCGCTACAAGCCAGACATCGGCGTGCATTTTCCGATGGGCAACTGGCAGGGTTATGCGCTCTGGCAGTTTTCGGCGCGAGCAAACTGCGGCCGGTTCCGCTGCCCTTACAGGGTCGCGGGCACACCCAACGATATCGACGTCAGCGTCGCGCCGATGAACGCCACGGAATTGCGCGCGCAGTGGCCGTTCGGCGGCCTGATCGACGTGCAGCCGGATTATCTCACCTCGATACCGGTGCCGCTCTCACGCGAAGCCGGGCTCGCCGGCGGCACCATCACTTACGCCAGCGTGACGCCAGCAAGCTTCGAGGAGATGGTCGCGGTATTCAGGGCGCGCCTGGCCAGGTTCAGCAGCGGCTTTCAAATGCCTGCGGCGAAGGCGGCGCCGGGCCTTCCGCGCGGGATTGCCGAATATGTCGCCTGGACGCGAAACGAAAAGCGTGCGGCATCGGTGCCAGGATTTGTCTCCACCGCCGACGCGGTCAGCAGCGTCTCGACTGAATTCGACCACGGCTTGCGCTGAGGCCGAAGGCCGCCCGAAGCATCAGTTCGCCTGCTCGCGCGCCACCGCCAGCCAGCCAATGTCGCGGCGGCAAAAGCCTTGCGGCCAGTCGATCCGGTCGAGCGCGGCGTAGGCCTTCTTCTGCGCCTCGCCGACGGTGCGGCCGGTCGCCGTGATGTTGAGCACGCGGCCGCCATTGGCGACGAGTGCGCCGCCGTTTATGGCGGTGCCGGCATGAAATATCTCGACGCCCTCACCCGCCGCCGCCTCGACGCCGCGGATGACCGAGCCCTTTTCCGGCGTGCCGGGATAGCCCCTGGCTGCCATCACCACCGTGAGCGCCGCCTCGTCGCGCCAGCGCACCGAAGTATGCGCCAGCTGGCCGTCGGCGGCGGCGTTAAGCAGGACGAGCAGATCGTCCTTCAGCCGCATCATCAGCACCTGGCATTCCGGGTCGCCGAAACGGGTGTTGTATTCGATCAGCTTCGGCCCCTTCTCTGATATCATCAGCCCGGCGAACAGCACGCCGGAAAACGGTGCGCCTGTTTCAGCCATGCCGCGCATGGTCGGCTCGACGATCTCGCGCATGGTGCGGTCGATCATCTCCGGCGTCATCACCGGCGCCGGCGAATAGGCGCCCATGCCGCCGGTGTTGGGGCCGGTGTCGCCGTCACTGAGGCGCTTATGGTCCTGCGCGGTGCCGAAGGGCAGCGCGGTGGTGCCGTCGCACAGGCAGAAGAAGCTTGCTTCTTCGCCGACGAGAAACTCCTCGACCACCACTTCCGCGCCGGCCTGGCCGAAGGAGCCGTCAAAACAGGCGTCGAGCGCGGCCAGCGCCTCGTCAAGCGTCATGGCGACGGTGACGCCCTTGCCGGCAGCGAGGCCGTCGGCCTTGATGACGATCGGCGCACCCGTCTTCTCGACATAGGCCCTGGCCGAAGCCAGATCGTCGAAGCGGCCATAGGCGGCGGTCGGGATGCCGTATTTGGCGCAGAGGTCTTTGGTGAAACCCTTTGATCCTTCCAGCCGTGCCGCCGCCTTTGACGGACCGAAGACGCGGATGCCCTCGGCGCGCAGGTCGTCGGCGATGCCGGCGACCAGCGGCCCTTCCGGTCCGACCACGACGAGGTCTATTTCATTCTCGCGGCAAAACCGGACCACCGCTGCGTGATCGGCAGTATCGAGCCTCACCAGTTCGGCTTCGTGGCCGATGCCCGGATTGCCGGGCGCCGCGTAGAGTTTGGTCAGCAGCGGCGACGCCGCGATCTTCCAGGCCAGCGCATGTTCTCGTCCGCCGGAGCCGATCAGCAAAACACGCATGCCCAGATTCCTCGTCATTCCAAGACCAGGACTGCGCTATTGCGCCGCGCGCGACGGGTCAAGACATTTGGCTGCCGAAGCGCCGATTGCGCGTGGCGAGCGTGCGGGGGCTGCTTGACGCTTGACGGCATTCGCCTCTGCTGCCACTCCAGCAAAATGGAAACCGTCCAGTCGAAAGCGGCCCAGGGCCGCGTCGCCGATGCGCCGAGCGGCCACTGGGTCTATCGCGTGCTGCCGCGGGGGTTGTGGCCCTATGCGCAGCTTGCCCGGTGGGACCGGCCGATCGGCTGGCAATTGCTGCTGTGGCCATGCTGGTGGTCGACTGCCCTTGCCGCGAGCGCCTATCCGCGTCCGGCGGATCCGCTGCTCTCGCTGCTGCCGTCGCCGTGGTACCTGCTGCTGTTTTTTCTCGGCGCGTTCGCCATGCGTGGCGCCGGCTGCACCTACAATGACCTGGTCGACGAGGACATCGACAACCAGGTGGAACGCACGCGCTCGCGGCCGCTGCCGGCCGGCAAGGTCACGCGCCGGCAGGCCTGGATGTTTGTTGTCGTGCAGGCACTGGTCGGCCTTGCCGTGCTTTTGCAGTTCAACAGCTTCGCCATCTTGCTCGGCATCGGCTCGCTGGTCATCGTCGCCGTCTACCCATTCATGAAGCGGTACACCAATTGGCCGCAACTCGTTCTCGGCCTTGCCTTTTCCTGGGGAGCGGTCATGGGATGGGCGGTCGAGTTCGGCGATCTCGATGGGCCGGCAATCATGCTCTATATCGGCTCGATCCTGTGGGTGATCGGCTACGACACGATCTATGCGCATCAGGACAAGGAGGACGATGCCATCGTCGGCGTGCGCTCGACGGCGCGCCTGTTCGGCGACAACACCAAGGCCTGGCTGGCCGGGCTTTATGGCGGAGCGCTGGTCTGCTTCGCTATCGCCTTTGCCTCGGCGCAGGCACCGGTGCCTGCACTAGCCGGACTGATAGCCGCCGGCGCCCATATGGCGCGGCAGATCGCCATGCTCGACATCGACGATCCGGACCAGTGCCTGAGGCTGTTCAGATCGAACAACCAGGTCGGCTGGCTGATCTTCCTCGGCCTGATCGGCGGCGCGGCCTGGGTGGCGCTGAAGCCGCTGGTTTAAGAGCCTTTTCCCTTCTCCCCCCCTGTGGGAGAAGGTGGATTGGCGCGTAGCGCCAAGACGGTTGAGGGGTGTTGGACGGAATGAGGCGTCGGCGTTCCCTGGAGCACCCCTCATCCGACCGAGCTTCGCTCGGCCACCTTCTCCCACAGGGGAGAAGGAAAGAAGGGCGGCGCAAGCCCGCCAAGCCCATGCTATTCCCGCGAAATGAGCTCCTCGCCGCCGATGACCAGCCTGAGGCCGAGATCGCCGGCGCGGCGGCGGGCGAGGAAGCGCGGGCGTCGCATGGTCGAGACGCGACCTTTGCGGCGGTCCTGCGCCGGCAGCGCCTTGATGGCGGCACCGAGCGATTCTTCCAGCGTGCGGGCAATGCCGTCGGCCTCGATCAGCAGCATCGGCAGCCGGTAGGCGTCGGCCCAGGCGCGCCAGTCGGCGGCGACGTCGTCGAGATCGTCGGCGACCAGCAGCGGCACCGACAGCATCGGGTCATTGTGCAGAAGCTCAAGCGTCACTGTGACATTGCCATCCGGATCCTCCATGGCGCGGGCGGCGACGCCGCGAAACGCGTTGGCGGGCAGAGCGATGATCGCCGGCACGCCGCTCATCTCCAGCGTGCGGCGGATAACCGCGCCGCGCTGGTCGATGGTGAAGGTGACGTCGCCATAGTCGTCGCGCGTGGCGTAGCTCACCACCTGCGGCAGGCGGAATGGGTCGAGACGCATATTGCGGCCGGCCCAGACTGGCTTCAGTCCAGTGTTCATATCGTGCCTTTCCTGTTTCTCCTGAGAGCCGGTGTTTCCGGTTCTCCGGGCCGGTTTTCCCAGCCTCGTTTGTGGAGAAACATTAGCGCGGGCTTCTTATCCTCGCGCTTAAGAAAGTCGGTTAAATTTTGCTGATCCGGGGCAGATGGTTATCGGAATGCGAACCGGCGCAGGCCGGCGAAAGGATCAGATAACCTTACCCGGATTCATGATGCCGGCCGGGTCGAACGCGGCCTTCACCCTGCGCATCAGCTCGATCGCCATCGGCGGCGCCGTCGCGATCAATTCGTCCCGCTTCAACTGGCCGATGCCGTGCTCGGCTGAGATCGAGCCATGAAACGCGCGCACGACGTCGTGCACGGCCTTGTTCATGACGTGGTAAAGGCCGAGAAACGCCTCGTCATCGCCGTCGACCGGCCGGGAGATGTTGTAGTGCAGATTGCCGTCGCCCATGTGGCCGAAGCAGACGACGCGCGCGCCGGGACTGACCGATTGCACGGCGCCGGCGGCCTTTTCAATGAAGGGCGGGATTGACGCCACCGGCACCGAGATGTCGTGCTTGATCGAGGCACCTTCCGGCTTCTGCGCCTCGGGCAGCACCTCGCGGAAATTCCAGAACGCATCGCCCTGGGCCATGCTTGCCGCGATCACCGCATCGCCGACGATGCCTTGCTCGAGGCCTGCCTCCAGCACCTCCTCGATCAGCGCCCTTGCATCGTCGGCCGAACGGCCCGACGAGATCTGCATCAGCACATACCACGGCCAATCGCCGGCCAGCGGCCGCACCACGCCTTGTGCGTGGGCAAGCGTGAAGTCGTAGGGCCTCTGGCCGATCAGCTCGAAGGCGGTGAGCGCTGCCCCTGCACGATCCATTGCCAGGCTGAACAGCGACAGTGCCGCCTCCGGCGATGACAGGCCGGCAAACGCCACCTCGCGCCCCTTGGGCTTGGGGAACAGCTTGAGCACGGCGGCGGTGATGATGCCGAGCGTACCCTCGGCGCCGACGAACAGGTTCTTCAGATCGTAGCCGGTATTGTCTTTTTTCAGCTTGCGCAGATCGTCGAACACTTCACCGGTCGGCAGCACCACTTCGACGCCGAGGCAGAGCTCGCGCGCATTGCCGTAGGCAAGCACGCCGGTGCCGCCGGCGTTGGACGAGAGATTGCCGCCGATCTGGCAGGAGCCTTGCGCGGCAAGCGACAGCGGAAACAGCCGGTCGGCGGCATCGGCCGCTTCCTGCAGCGTCTGCAGGATGACGCCGGTTTCGACCGTGACCGTGTTGGACAGCGTATCGATTTCGCGGATGCGGTTCAGCCGCGACAGCGACAGCACGATCTCGCGGCCGGATGCGTCCGGCACCTGGGCGCCGACCAGCCCGGTGTTGCCGCTTTGCGGCACGATGGGCGTGCCGGTTTCGGTCGCCAGCCGCATGATGCTGCTGACCTCCTCGACGTTCCCCGGCCTCAGCACCAAAGCCGTCCTGCCGTGCCAAAGTCCGCGCCGCTCGGTGAGGTAAGGCGCGATGTCCTGCTGGTCGCGCAGCGCATATTTATCGCCGACGATTGCCGCAAAGCGCGCGACGACGGCGGGGTCGAGATCGGGGGAAATGTCGTTCATGGGTGGAAACTATGGTGCTCAATCCATCTTGTCACGCGGGGCGATCTTGTCACGCGGGGCGGCGGCGCGCGAAAGCCGGTCATTGATCGCCTCGCCCAGCCCGTCGAACGGGATCGGCTCGACGGCGATGGTTTTGGCGCCACTGCCATCGAGATCCTGCAGATGGGCGAAGAGATTGCTTGCCGCCTCGCGCAGGTCGCCGGTCTCCGACAAGTTGCGCAGGGCGGCTGCATCGCGCCAGCCTTCGGCACGGCGGCGGCCGAAGGCCAGCAAGGCTTCGCCCGGTGCGACCTCCGCAGCATTGAGCCGCACTGCCGCACCTGGCGCATAGTGCGAGGCGAGCATGCCGGGCGCCTCGATGCCCGAAGCGCCGCGCAGCAACTTTGACCCGGCCACCGCTTCGATCTCTTCGGCGGCAATGCCGCCCGGCCGCAGCAGCCGCAGCTTTCCAGCTTCGACCTTGACAATGGTCGATTCCAGCCCGACCGGCGTCGCGCCGCCGTCGACCACAAGCTTGATCCGGGGACCGAGATCGGCGGCCACGGCTTCGGCCGTCGTGGCGCTGATCCTGCCCGAGGAATTGGCGCTGGGCGCCGCCAGCGCGCGACCGAACCTGGCGATCAGATCGCCGCCAAAGCCTTTCGGCATGCGCAGCGCGATCGTTTCCAGGCCGGCGGTGACCAGCGGATGAATGCCGTTGCCGGGCCGTTGCGGCAGCACCAACGTCAGCGGCCCCGGCCAGAATGCCTGCGCCAATCTTTCCGACAGCGGGTCGAACAGCGCGATGCGCTCGGCCATCGCCGGGTCGGCTATATGGGCGATCAGCGGGTTGAAGCGAGGGCGGCCCTTGGCTTCGAAGATACGAGCCACGGCAACGCCATTGGTCGCGTCGCCGGCCAGCCCATAGACGGTCTCGGTCGGGATGGCGACGACATCGCCGCTCGCGAGCAGCGCCAACGCCCTTTCCATCGCCTCGCCGACGGCACGAATTTCAGCCACTGTCGTCACCTCACGGATGCGGGTGCCTAATACGCTGACGCCGGGCGAGCAAGCCCAGGCATTGGCGAATCGCAAATCGCTAAAATGCTATGTTTCCCCGCAAGCTGGCATCAACTGCCCTCGGCTAGGGTGCCGTCTTGTTGGGCAAGGGGAATTATCATGCTTTCGATGCGTATCCTTGGAGCGCTTGGTCTGGCGTTTATGGCCGGCACGGCACAGGCCTCGTCGCTGGTTTTTCTCGGGCAAACGACGGCGACGCCTTCGGTGGTAAGTGCCGGCGCGCACGAGCGGGCGAAAACACCGTCGATCGTCGCGCTCGGCGAGAAGTTGCCTGACGTCAATGAAAACGTCACCGATGAAAAGGTCGCGGCAATCCCGAGCCAGCCGAACCATGGCTTCACCGGAAGCCCGATGATCATTCGCGGCGGTATCGTCGGCGATGCCTTTGCAACGCCCGCGCCCAAAGCCGTGCCGGCCACCGCCGCCGCGCCCGCCGCGGACGGCAAAGCCGACCCAAAGGTCGCCAGCACCCCCCCTGAGCCGGCAGCGCCGCAGCCGGCGCCGCTAGCAGCTCCCGACCAGCCGAAATAGCGCCTGAAGCATAAGCGACGATTTCTTCGCGGACGTCAGCCGGCTATCTTGGAGAAATCCGCGACCCGGTCGGTCGCCGCCCGGATGCGGGCGAGCAATGCCAGGCGATTGGCGCGCACCGCCTGGTCCTCATCGTTTACGAGGACTTTGTCAAAGAATGAATCAACCGGCTCGCGCAACAGGCTAAGCGCCAGCATGGCGGCGGAAAAGTCTTCGTTTTGAATTGCTTCGCCGGCTTGCCTCTCGGCCTGATTGACCGCGGCGTACAAGGTTTTTTCGGCGTCCTCCCGGAACAGAGCCGGATCAACATGGTCGGCGATCGTCGTTTTCTTCTTCTCCTCGGCAGCCACGATGTTGGCCGCGCGCTTGGTGCCAGCAAGCAGGTTCCTGCCGTCCTCGCTGTCGAGGAAGGAGCCAAGCGCTTCGACGCGGCGGACGATTTGCAGGAGATCGTCGTTCTGGCCAATCTCCCCCCTTGAGGGGGAGATGCCCGGCAGGGCAGAGGGGGGTGCCTCGCGCCGAGAGGCCGGCGGGACAGCGCCCCCCTCTGTCGGCTGCGCCGACATCTCCCCCTCAAGGGGGGAGATTGGGCGCGAACCCGCCGCGAGTACGGCGTCGATCAGGTCATGCCGCGCGCCCTGATCGCGGAGATAGACTTTTAGGCGATCGTGGAAGAAGGACAGGAGGTTGTTGATCTCTTGCTGCTGCCTTTCTCCGGAACGCTCAAAGGTGTTGTTTGAGATTGCGGAATCGCGTTCGATGACGAGATCGGTAAGCGAATCTCCCCCGAGTTGCTGCTCTAGCTCCGCAGCAATTTCGAACTGTCGGTCGAGTTTGGGATCGCGTATGTGATCTGCAACATCCTCGGACGCGATATTGGCCACAGATTTCAAGGACAACCTAATCCCGTTCTCAATCAGTATCCTCGTTACCCCCAACGCCGCCCTCCGCAGCGCATAGGGGTCCTTCGATCCGGTCGGCTTTTCATCGATCGCCCAGAATCCCACCAGCGTATCAAGCTTGTCAGCAAGCGCCACGGCGACCGATACCGGATCGGTCGGCACGCGATCGGACGGGCCCTGCGGCTTGTAGTGCTCCTCGATCGCGGCGGCGACGGAAGGATGCTCGCCCTGCAGCAGCGCGTATTTGCGGCCCATGGCGCCTTGCAGTTCCGGGAACTCGCCAACCACTTCGGTGGTGAGGTCGGCCTTGGCGAGGACGGCGGCGCGGCGCGCGAGCGCGATAATCTCCCCCCTCGAGGGGGAGATGTCGCCGAAGGCGGCAGAGGGGGTCGTCTCGCGTGGAGCGCCAACTTCCTCTTGCTTCGAAATGTCAGATCGCGTCGCGCCAGCCGAAGCGACCCCCTCTGGCCTGCCGGCCATCTCCCCCTCGAGGGGGGAGATCGACTGCGCCACGATTGGCGCCAGTTCTTCCGCCAACCTGGCAATCCGCTCCACCCGCTCGCCTTGCGTGCCGAGCTTGGCATGAAATGTTACATTGAGGTGGTCGAGGCGAGCCATGCGCTGGTCGAGCGGCTTTTTGAGATCAAGTCCGAACTTTTGCGCCGATGCCTGTAGCTGGTCGAGATCCGGCAGGTCGCCCTGGTCGGTCTTCCAGAAATAGAGCGCGTCGGACAGGCGCGCGCGCACCACCTTGCCGTTGCCGTGGGCGATCTCCTTGCCGCCATCCTTGGCCTCGATGTTGGCGGTCAGGATGAAACGATTGGAGAGCGGCGATTGGCTGATCTCCCCCCTTGAGGGGGAGATGGCCGGTAGGCCAGAGGGGGTCGGCACGACCTGACGCGACTCCCTATCGCGGACAGGGGATGCCGCCGATCCACGCGAGGCGACCCCCTCTGTCGCCTTCGGCGACATCTCCCCCTCGAGGGGGGAGATTTGGCGCGTCGTCACAAAACACTTCTGGTTGGCGCGAATGGTGAGCCTGATCACCTCGGCCGGAATGGCGAGAAAATCCTGTTCGAATTCGCCCATCAGCACGACAGGCCATTCGACCAGGCCCGACACTTCCTCCAGCAGCCCCTCGTCCTCGACAAGGTCGAGCCCGCTGGCGAAGGCGAGGTTCCTGGCATCGGCAAGAATGATCTCCTTGCGCCTGTCGGCATCGAGCACGACCTTGGCCGCCTCCAGCTTGGCGACATAATCGTCGAAGCGGCGCACCGTGATGGCGCCCGGCGCATGGAAACGGTGGCCGTAGGTGACATTGCTGGAGCGGATGCCGTCGATCTCGAAATCGACCACCACCGGCTCCTCGGTTTCGGGGCCGAAGGTGCACAGGATCGATTGCAGCGGCCGCACCCAGCGCAGCGAGCCGGGCTTGGCCGAAGCCGGCCCCCAGCGCATCGATTTCGGCCAGGGGAAGTTGCGGATGATGCCCGGCACCAGCTCGGCGATGATCTGCTCCGCCGGCCTGCCCGGCCTGGAAATATGGGCGACATAGAAGTCGCCCTTCTTCGGATCGGAATGAACATGCGCCTCGGCAATCGAGGCAAGGCCGGCCTTGCGCAGAAAACCTTGCACCGCCTGCTCGGGGGCCTTGGTCGAAGGCCCCTTGATCTCCTCGCTGATGTCCTTCGAGCGGGCGGTCAGGCCGCGGATGTCGAGCGTCAGCCGGCGCGGCGTCCAATATTCGCGCGTCGCCTCATAGGTCAGCCCGGCTTCGACCAGACCGTCGGTCAACAGCTTTCGGAGGTCGCCGGCCGCCTTGCGCTGCATGCGAGCGGGGATTTCTTCGGAACGAAGTTCTAGAAGCAGGTCAGGCATTGAAAGAGCTCACGCGACAAAAAACAGCCGCCGCTTCGCGGCGTCCTCCCCCATCGAGGCGAAGGTAAGCGGGGCATAGCAACTCGGTCGGCTGCTGTCACCCTTCCCAGCAAGATCGGGCCAGCACGATCAAGGCGTCCAACGGCGATTTCCGAAAAAATTCAGCCGCCTGTCGGACACGCGCCGGTCCGCCCGTCCTTGGATCAAAGATTTCCATGAACCGAACGCAGCGCTGAAGCGACCAACGCTCAGGCAGAGAGCTATTGGCTGAACGAGCATGAAAACGGCATCGACATTCCTGCAGATCCTCGCGCTCAGCGCCTGTTTCGCGGCGCAGGCTCATGGCACGTTCTCGATGCCCGGCGTCAGGCAAGCGCTGCGGACAATTGCCGGCTCCAGCGGGCAAAGCTTGTTGTCAATCAGTGCTGCCGTCGAAATCGTCTGCAGCTAAGCCGCCATTCCGCCCGCCTGCGTCAGCAGAAACGCCTCGCCGCAGGCTTTGGCCAGATTGCGCACCCGCAAAATATAACTCTGGCGCTCGGTGACGGAAATCACGCCGCGTGCGTCGAGCAGATTGAAGACGTGGCTGGCCTTGATGCACTGGTCGTAGGCTGGGAAGACCATGCGGTGATATCCCTCCCCCTTGAGGGGACCAGACAAGGTCTGGCCGGGAGGGGTCGCTCGTGCAGTGCTCGACGCCTGACCTGCGGTGCCTTCTGAGGCGACCCCCTCTGCCCGCTTCGCGGGCGTCTCCCCCTCAAGGGGGAAGATGGGCGCGCCGGCTTGTAGCAACGCCTTGCACTCGGCTTCGGCGTCTTCGAAATGGCGCAGCAACATCGCGGTGTTGGCAAATTCGAAATTATGGCGCGAATATTCCTGCTCGGCCTGCAGGAAGACGTCGCCATAGGTCACCTTGTCGGCGCCTTCACGACCGTTGAAGTTGAGGTCGTAGACATTGTCGACGCCCTGCACATACATGGCCAGCCGTTCCAGCCCGTAAGTGAGCTCGCCCGCCACCGGTGCGCATTCGATGCCGCAGACCTGCTGGAAATAGGTGAACTGCGACACCTCCATGCCGTCGCACCAGCACTCCCAGCCCAGCCCCCAGGCGCCCAGCGTCGGGCTTTCCCAGTCGTCCTCGACGAAGCGGATGTCATGCAGCAGCGGATCGATGCCGATCGCGGCCAGCGAGCCGAGATAAAGCTCCTGCAGATTGGGCGGATTGGGCTTCAGGATCACCTGGTATTGGTAATAGTGCTGCAGCCGGTTCGGGTTCTCGCCATAGCGGCCGTCCTTGGGGCGGCGCGAGGGCTGGACATAGGCCGCGTTCCAGCGTTTTGGGCCGAGCGCGCGCAATGTCGTTGCCGGATGGAATGTGCCGGCGCCGACTTCCATGTCGTAAGGCTGGAGGACGACGCAGCCATAGTCCGCCCAGTAATTATGCAAGGTCAGGATCAGCCCCTGGAACGAGCGGCTTGGGTGCATATGGGCAGGAATGGTCACGGCGGCCTCGGCGGGAAAGGCGGGATGCCGGCACGTCCTAGATGCCTGGCCAGCAAGCGTCAAGGCAGAGGGGGTCAGGCCTTTGAAGGTGTTCCCTTCTCCCCTTGTGGGAGAAGGTGGCCGAGCGAAGCTCGGTCGGATGAGGGGTGTTCCAGCTTGGCACCGACGGCAATCCGTCCGACACCCCTCAACCGTCTCGGCGCTGCGCGCCGATCCACCTTCTCCCACAAGGGGAGAAGGAAAGAAGGGTCACCCCTTCGGCGCGGGCACCGGCACGGGCTTTACGTTCGGGGTTTCCTGCGCTGTGTTGGATTCGATCGGCGGCAGGCCTTTCATCAGCTTTTGCTGCAAGGCGGCAAGCACGTCCGGGTCCGGCTTCAGGTCGCGGGCCTGGTTCCACTGGAAGGTGGCTTCCAGCTTGCGGCCGACGCGCCAGTAGACGTCGCCGAGGTGATCGTTGAGCACCGGATCCTCCGGCTTCAACGAAACGGCGCGTTCCATTTCGCGCACCGCATCGTCGAACTGGCCAAGGCGGTAATAGGCCCAGCCCAGCGAATCGACGATGTAGCCGTCGCTCGGCCTCAGGTCGACGGCCTTCTGGATCATCGCGAGGCCTTCCTTGAGGTTCATGTTCTTGTCGACCCAGGAATAGCCGAGATAGTTCAGAACCTGCGGCTGGTCGGGGTAGAGCTCCAGCGCCTTGCGGAAATTCGGCTCGGCCTTCGGCCATTCCTTCAGTCGCTCATAGGCGATGCCGCGCTGGTAGAAAATGTTCCAGTTGGCGGCGGTCGGCGTCTTCAGCACCTCGACTGCCTTGTCGTAAAGATTGGCGGCGGAGCGGAAATCCTCCTTCGAGGAATAGACGCCGCCGAGCGCCAGATAGGCGCGCATGTCGTCGGGATGCGCATCGACGATGGCCTTGAGGTGAGCGATCGCCTCGTCGTTGCGGTCGAGATCGGCAAGGTTGAGGCCAAGCTGCAGGTCCGAAAGCTCCTTCAGCGGCGAGCCAGCGGGAATGCGGCGATAGAGCGCGATGGCGCCCTCGCCGTCTTTCAACTGCTCGGCAACGGCGGCAAGCTGAACGAGCGCCGCGTCGTTGTCGGGCCGCAGCGCCAGGGCATATTGCAGATAAAGCCGCACGAATGGCTCGCCGCCGCCGCGGTTGAGCGCGGTGGCGAGATCGAGCAGGATTTCCGAGGCGCCGTCCGACGGACCGGCAACGAAGGGCTCGATCTTTTCGCCCTTGTTGATCTTGTCGCGAAGGGCCGCAATCTCGACCTTGCCGGGGGCGAACGCCTCGGCCTTGTCGAGCACCGACAGCGCCTTGGCCTTGTCGCCTTTGCGGGCGAGGAAAGAGGCGTAGGCCTGCGCGTTGCGCATCCATGTTTCGGGGGCCGCACCGCCTGCCGCCGTGTCCTGCACGGTGGCGGTGTAGAGCGCATCCGCCCTGTCGGGCAGGCCGGAGGCGTCGGCAATCAAGGCGCGGTGGAAGGACTTGAACAGGCTGAACCAGTCGGGGCCCTGCAGCTTGTCGATGGAAGCCATGGCCTCGCCGGCGTCACCCGCACCCTGCTTGGCCCAGCCGGTCATGACGCCGGAGATCAGCCGGTCGAGATCGGATTCTAGCGACAGCTTGAGCCAGTATTCGGCCTTGGAGAAATCCTTCTTGTGGAAGGAATCGATGGCCAGCGCCAGGCGCGAGAAGCGCTCGACATCGGGAACCGCCTTAAGCTTGTCGGCATAGACCAGGGATTCATCGAAGCGCCCCTGCGCGATCAGCGACAGCATCAGGCTCTGCTGCAGTCCCGTATCGTTCGGATCGAACGCAAGCGCCTGCTTGTAATAGGAGATGGCACTGTCGAGGTCGTTGTCGCCATCGGCGATCCTGGCGGCAAGATAGGCCCCCGAGAAGGATGTGATCCTGACCGGCTCGGCAGTCTGTTTGGCATGCGCCGGCAAAGCCGAGATCGCCATGCCCGTCGCGATTGCCAGCCCCGTCAGCCAGCGCGCATATCCTTGCCGCATCATATCCCTTTCAGCCAAACGCCATCTCCGCGTCAGCGGGATCGCCGTAGACTCGATCTTTACAGGTAAAGCATGGCCTTTTTGGGGTCGTGCTTCAACCCGGCCCGAATTCACAATCGGGTCAAGCAATTAATAAACCATGCCGAAAGAGGTCGCACGACCGCATTGCGACACTCCGGCAATGGGAAACCGGCGTCACGGCCCCGAACCTCAGGACGGTTGCGAAAGGCTTGCGTCGAGCGCCTGCATGGCGACGGTGACAAGGTCGTGCAGCCGCTTTTTCGGCACGCCGTCGCGTGCCTGGACCGAAAGGCCGTGCATCAGCGTGGCGTAATAGTCACCCAGCGTCTCGGCATCGGTATCCGGCTTCAATTCGCCATCGCGCACGGCCTTTTTCAATCGCTCGACGATCGATGCGGTACGCGCCAGCCGATGCTCCGCCAACCATTGCAGCACGGCGTCATTTTCGACGGCGCAATTGGTCGCGGCAACCGGGCGCTCGCCGTCTGGGGCGGCGCAGGCGCCAGCGGCCTGACGCTCGGTTCGCTTGCCGGCGGGTTTCTGACCAGCGCCTTCGGCTGGCCGTCGGTCTTCTACGTCAACGTGCTGTTGGCCGGGATCGCCATCATCTCGGCTTTCGCCATCATTCCACGTGACAGCACGCGGCACGAGCAGCGCAGCTTCGATCTGCCTGGCGCGCTGACCGTCACCGCCGGCGCGACGCTGCTTGTCTTCACCCTGGTTCAGGGGTCTGAATATGGCTGGGGCTCTGGCGCAATCATCGCCAGCGCGCTGCTGGCGGCATTGTTTCTGATTGCCTTCACCGTGATCGAGGCCAACAGCGCCGACCCGCTGATGCCGCTGCGCCTGTTCCACAACCGCAGCCTTGTCGCCGGCATGACGATAACCTTCCTCTACATGGCCACTTTCGGCGCGCTGCCTTACTTCCTCACCGTGCTGCTGCAGAACGTGCACGGCTTCACTGCCTTGCAGACGGGCCTCGCCTTTCTCGTGCCGTCGGTCGCCATCGCCACCGGTACGCAACTCGGCGAGCGTCTGGCAACGCGCTTTTCGACGCGCAGCACCCTGGTCGGCGGCATGATCGTCGGCGGGGTCGGCACAGCATTGATGGTATCAGGCGCGACTGCCGACAGCAGCTATCTGTCCCTCGTACCCGGCCTGATCGTCTCCGGCGTCGGACACGGCATCGTCTGGACCGCAATGTGGATTGCCGCCGCTTCCGGCGTTGCCCATGACCAGCAAGGCGTCGCCTCGGGGATGGCTTCGACGACGCTCAATGTCGGCAACGCCATCGGCATGGCCGTGCTGATTGCGATTGCGAACAGCCAAATCGGCGAATTGTCCGGCAATGCGTTGAAAATTGCCGTCGCCGACGGCATCCAGGTCGCCTTCTGGCTCGCGGCGGCGGGCATCGTCGCTAGCCTGCTGGCAGCAATGGTTCTTCCGGCAAAGGCTCGATGAGAACAAGCGCGGGGCGCCGATGCCTCTCAATTCACCCGGCTGATGCAGAAATCGATGACGTCGATCAGCGCCGATTTCTGCGGCGTCGCCTCGAGCGGCGCCAGCGCGTCGCGGGCGATCTCGCCGAAATGGCGGGCGCGCCCGATGGTGTCGGCAATTGCGCCGTGGCGGAGCATCAGGCCGATGGCCTTCTCCAGCCCGGCATCGTCGGCGGCATTGTCCTCGATGGCGCGTTTCCAGAAGCTGCGCTCGGCCTTGGTGCCGCGCCGATAGGCGAGGATCACCGGCAGCGTGACCTTGCCCTCGCGAAAATCGTCGCCGACATTCTTGCCGAGATCCTTGCTGGTGCCGCCGTAATCCAGCGCGTCATCGATCAGCTGGAAGGCAAGGCCGAGATTCATGCCGTAGGAGCGCAGTGCTGCGCGATCATTGCGCGTCGCCTGGGCGATGACCGGGCCGACCTCGGCGGCGGCTGAGAACAGAGCCGCGGTCTTGGCCTTGATCACCGCGAAATGCTCGTCCTCGGTGGTCTCGAGGTTTTTTGCGGCGGCGAGCTGCATCACCTCGCCTTCGGCGATCACCGAGGCCGCACTCGACAGGATGTCGAGCGCCTCCAGCGAGCCGACATCGACCATCATGCGAAAGGCTTGGCCGAGCAGGAAATCACCGACCAGAACACTGGCCTGGTTGCCCCAGATCATACGCGCCGTCTTCTTGCCGCGCCGCATGCCGCTTTCGTCGACGACGTCGTCGTGGAGAAGTGTCGCGGTATGCATGAATTCGACCGATGTGGCGAGCTTGACATGGCCGTCGCCGGAATAGCCGAACATCTGGGCGGCGGCGAGCGTCAGCATCGGCCGCAGCCGTTTGCCGCCCGAAGAGATCAGATGGTTGGCTATCTCCGGAATCATCTCGACATCGGAGCCGGCCTTCGACAGGATCAATTTGTTGACGCGCCCCATGTCGGCCGCGGTCAGGTCGATGAGGTCCTTTATCGAGGCGGCTTCGCGCTTCCCGTTTTCAATGTTGAGAACGACACCCACGGCAAAACTCCCAACCTCGATATGCACGACGGCAACATGGTCCCTGGACAGACTCTAGGGTGTCACCCACCGGCGCGGCAAGAGGCGAATTGGCGCGCCGGCTCTGGTACATGATCACGCCTACGTTTACATCAACGCCGCAAACTGCGAGTTTAGGGCCATGATCTATCGATATGATCGAAATGGTGTGAGGCCATCTGTCCGGATACGCGGAGCGAAGGCGCAGGAAGCCATTCGGCTTTCAAGTCCTTCGCGACAAAGTAGCCGGGCAGATGGACCACATCCTCCGGACGCCGAAACGGCTGCAAGCTGCGTCGTCGAACCGCTCGGCCGGGGGAAAGACCCCGACCTTCGCGCTTCTCCTCGCATCTTCTTGCCGTTTCAGGCGCCATTTCGACCATATCGATAGATCATGGCCCTAATCCGATGATAGAGCTCATCCGCACCAACGACGCCGTCATCATTTCGTTTGTCGAATCGCTGATGCGCGATGCCGGCATCGGCTGTTTCGTCGCCGACCAGAATATGAGCGTCCTCGACGGCTCGATCGGCATCCTGCCCCGCCGTGTCATGGTGGACGCCGACAAGGCCGATGCGGCGCGGCGCATCCTGACGGATGCCGGCATCGCCAACGAGATCCGCCAAAAATAATGTCCGCGTCGCCCGCTGCCCTTGTCCCGGACATGCCGGCTCATACGGTCGATGCCTTCCATCGCGGTCGCTTCTGGCTGGTGCAGCCGAGAAAGGCAGGCCACCGCGCCGGCATGGATGCGATGATGCTGGCGGCTGCCGTGCCGTCCTCCTTCGCCGGGCGGCTTGCTGACTTTGGCGCGGGTGCCGGTGCCGCCGGCCTGGCGGTACTGTCGCGCTGCCCCGCTGCAGAGGCCGTGCTTGTCGAGCGTTCCCCGGAAATGGCGGCCTTCGCCACCACCACGCTTGCCCATCCCGGCAATGCGCATCTCAGCGACCGCGCCTCGGTGCTCGTCGCCGATGTCGCGCTGTCGGGCCGGGCGCGAGCGGCCGCCGGCCTCGAGGACAACAGCTTCGATTTCGTCATCATGAACCCGCCGTTCAATGCCGCCGAGGATCGCGCGACGCCCGATCCGCTGAGAAAGGCCGCGCATGTCTCGGAGGATGGATTGTTCGACAGCTGGATCCGCAGCGCGGCCGCGGTGGTCAGGCCGGGCGGCGGGCTGGCCGTCATCGCCAGGCCGCAACAGCTCGGCGCCATCCTCGATGCCATTGCCGGCCGCTTCGGCGACGCCGAGATGCTGGCCGTCCACCCTCGCCCCGAGGCGGCAGCGATCCGCATCGTTGTCCGGGCAGCACTCGGCGCACGCGGCAAACTGTCGATCCGGCCGCCGCTGATGCTGCATGCCTACTCAGGCAATGGCCCCTCGGAACGGGCAGAGCTGATCAATAACGGGCTGGCGTCGCTGTTCGGAGACTGATCCATTTTGATTGCCGGGGTGACGGCATTGCCGTTGGCCGGCGAATTCCTACATGCCTCAAGCATATCGACCGGAGACAGCCCCCTCGTGAAACGCCTTTTCAACCGCCTGCTGCCGAAGTCCTGGCGCTCCACCGTCGTCACCATTCCGGTCATCCGGCTGCACGGCACGATCATGCCCGGCGGCGGCCAGTTCCGGCCGAGCTTGTCGCTCGCTTCCACCGCCGGCCTTCTCGAAAAGCTGTTTTCCTTCGACGCGCCGGCGGTCGCCATCTCGATCAATTCGCCAGGTGGCTCGCCGGTGCAGTCGCGGCTGATCTTCAGGCGCATCCGCGACCTGGCGAGCGAGAAGAACAAGAAAGTCCTGGTTTTCGTCGAGGACGTGGCGGCCTCGGGCGGCTACATGATCGCGGTCGCCGGCGACGAGATCTTTGCCGACCCGTCCTCCATCGTCGGCTCGATCGGCGTGGTGTCGGCCTCGTTCGGCTTTCCGGAGCTGTTGAAGAAGATCGGCGTCGAGCGCCGCGTCCACACCGCCGGCCAGAACAAGGCGGTGCTCGACCCGTTCAAGCCGGAAAAGAAGGAAGACGTCGAGCGCCTGAAGGCGCTGCAGCTCGAGGTCCACGAGACCTTCATCGATCTCGTCAAGGACAGGCGCGGCAGCAAGCTCAAGGACGATCCCGACCTGTTCACCGGACTTTTCTGGACGGCCAAAAAGGGGCTGGAGCTCGGGCTGGTCGATGCGCTCGGCGACATGCGCAGCGTGCTGAAGAGCCGTTTCGGGCCGAAAACCCAGCTCAAGCTGATCACCGCACCGCGCGGCCTGTTCGGCCGCTTCGGCCTGTTCGGCTCGAGCTTTTCGGCGCCCGATATCGCCGCCGCCGCGGCAAGCGGCGTCATCGATGCGGCGGAAGAGCGCGCGCTGTGGGCGCGCTTCGGGCTTTGAAAAGCTGGTGAAAGCGTCTAGCATAAATCATCAACCGACCCGACCGGCCGCCTTGCCGGCCTTGCGAGGGAGGAGTTTGACATGCCGCAGATCATTTTCTTCGCCGTCGTCGGCATTGCCGCCTATTTCGGCTACCGCTCCTTCGTCAGGGAAGCCGAGCGTGTGACCGCCAAGGTGCGGCGTACCGAAAAGCAGGCCGCCAACGGTACAATGGGAACATTGGTCAAGGACCCGAAGACCGGCGAATACCGTCTGGCCAAGGATTGACCGTCGTCCCCCTCGCGGCCGAGCCAGTGAACGCCGAGGCCAGCATCCGGGCATCGCATGCGCACGCCAAGATAAATCTCGCGCTGCACGTCACCGGCCAGCGCGCCGACGGTTATCACATGATCGAAAGCCTGGCTGTGTTCACGCGCTTCGGCGACCGCATCGAGACGGAACTTGCCGACAGCGATGGGTTTTCCGTGTCTGGCAAATACGCCTCCGCGGTGCCGGTCGACGACAATAATCTGGTGGTGAGAGCGCGCGATGCACTGCGGCGCGAGGCCGGTCTCCAGCACGCGCCGGCTGTCGCGATCAGGCTCGAAAAGAACCTGCCGGTTGCGTCCGGTGTCGGCGGCGGATCGAGTGACGCGGCGGCTGTGCTGCGCGCCCTGGTCCAGACCTGGGGACTTGATGTCGGCGATGCCGAACTGGCGCGGATCGGCCTGTCGCTCGGCGCCGACGTGCCGATGTGCCTCGCTGCCAAGCCGCTGATAGCCCGCGGCGTCGGCGACGAGCTGACGCTCGTGCCGGGTTTCCCGGCGCTGGGTCTGGTGCTCGTCAATCCCGGCACTGCCGTCTCGACGGCCGATGTGTTCGAGGCGCTTGGCCGCCGCGACAACGCGGGACTGCCGCCGCTGCCGCGCAACCTCGACTTCCACAGCATCCGCAACTGGCTGGAGATCACCCGCAACGATCTCGAGCCTGCGGCGCGCGCAATCCAGCCCGCCATCGGCAAGGCGCTTTCCGTGCTCAACAAGGCCGGAGCCGGTTTTGCCAGGATGTCCGGTTCCGGCGCCACCTGCTTCGGGCTGTTCGAGACCGGCAATGTGGCCAAGCGCGCGGCCGTCGATATTCGCAGCCGCCATCCCGACTGGTTTGTCGCGGCGACGCGAAGCGTGACATCGGAGGTTGATGCCCATGGCCAGGATTGACGAGAGCCGCCCCTTCGTTCCCGTGCGCATCGCGGTACTGACCGTTTCCGATACGCGCAGCCTCGCCGACGACAAATCCGGGCAGACGCTGGCCGACCGCATTGCCGAGGCCGGCCATGTCCTGGCCGCCCGCGACATCGTCACCGACGACCGCGACAAGATCCGCGACAAGGTCCTGGGCTGGTCGAAGGACGATGCGATCGATGTCGTCATCACCACCGGCGGCACCGGCTTCACCGGCCGCGACGTGACGCCGGAAGCGCTGGAGCCGATCTTCGAAAAGCGCATGGACGGCTTTTCCGAAGTGTTCCACCGCATCTCCTACGACAAGATCGGCACTTCGACGATCCAGAGCCGGGCAACCGGCGGCGTCGTCAACGCCACCTTCGTTTTCGTGCTGCCGGGCTCGCCCGGCGCCTGCAAGGACGCCTGGGACGGCATCTTGAAGCCGCAGCTCGACTATCGGCACATGCCCTGCAACTTCGTCGAGATCATGCCGCGGCTGGACGAGCATTTGCGGCGCGGCTGAGACGAACCGAGGTATCAGCCAAGCGACCTCGGTTTAGCGAATGACCGGCTCGCCGTGAAAACGCCGGCGCGACGGCGGCGAGACGCCAAAGCCGACTTCCATCATCAGTCGCGGCGTGCGCGTCGGAACGGTGCCCATATGGAAGCCGAACGGATCCTCGACAAAGCCGAGGCCGGCCGGCCCGGTCAGCGTGACCGGGCTCTGCTCGCCGTAGACGCCCAGCACCTCTTCCGCCGAATGGCCGACCAGCAGCGTCAGCTGATGCTTCAGGATGCGGCGGTTATGGGAGCCGCGGACATAGACATGCGGCCCAGTGTCGGCGTCGACCGGCACCAGGTAGAAAAAGAACTTCAGCATGCGCCAGTCGTCGAGGTCGAAATGGTATTTGCCGAGCGAGGCCATGTTCTTGTCGGCGTCCGAGACGCCACCGGTCGGAAAGCTCCACCAGACGCGGGTGGTGATCAGCTTGGCCTGGCTGCCGAGATAGTGCGCTGCGATATCGAGAAGCAGCGGATCGCGCTGCACGGCGACCGCAGCGTTGCAGTCGAGGACCCGTTCGAAATAGTGACCGCTGAGCAGCGGGCGGCCGAAATGCTTTTCGGCATCGGCGTGTTTTTCGGGCAGGAATTCCAGCCGGCGGTCGAAATTGCCGAAGCATGGCGTGCGCTCGGCGAAGCGGGCAATCTCCTCATGGATGGCGGCCGGCAGCATCAGGCCCGAATAGAGCCCCTCCGTCCGCAGCGCGCCGACGACGGCATCGCGATCGACGCCGGCGAACATCGTTTCACCGACATTGCGCGCCGGCGGAACGGGCTTTGCACCGCGCCAGTGCAGGCGCCGCGCCGGCATGGTGCGGGCCAGCATGAACATCGGCAGCCATGCCGGATTCTCGCGAAGGTCGGAAAGATAGGTCGGGATGCGGGCGGCGATGCGGCGCAGCGTGCCGCCGTTTCGTGCGATCGCCTCGAGGCTTGCAGCGCCGGACTTGTCAGGGCTTGAAAGGGTCATCGGGGTCCTCAAAATGTCGATGGAACAGCATCGACGTTAGTCGTCGCCGCTCCGGCACACCCCAAACCCTATTCGCCCATATCGCCGGGAATGGTAACCCCCGGCCAGATTTTGTGCAATGCACAATAAACGACGACCCGCCAGAAAATTTGTTTGGGCGGGGTTCCCTGAACCGGCACGGTAAGCCGTCACTTCCGCGGCGCGACCCAGATCTCGGCGTGGAGCCTCCTGGTCGCCAGGCCGCGGGCGATCGCTTCGGCGCTGCGGGCATTCTTCGACAGCGCGGCGGCCTGACGCTTGCTGATCACCAAGCCTTCGGCGAGAGCGCGATTTCCGGCAAAGACCCGTGACAGGAACGGCGCGCGGCTGCCGCGTGCCCGCGAAAATCGCGCCGCCATGGTTTGCCTCGCCGTATGGGCGACGACCTCGTCGATCCAGCCCTCTCCCAGCCGCGCTCCCGGTTCCAGCAAAAGCAGCCAGTCGCCCTTGGCCTGCCTGATGCCGGCGGCGATGCCGCCGCTGACATAGTGGCAGCCGGCATGTTCGGCGACGCGGTGCGTCTGATCGGTCGAGCCGGTATCGCAGACGAGAACGTCGCGCACCACGCCTTCGACCGCGCCGCTGATCAGCGAGGCGAGCGTGCGGGCAAGGCCCTCCTCGTCATTCAGGGTTTCGATCAGGACGCTGAGCATGTTTAGCCGAATAGCGGAAAGCGGTGGGCAGCGCCAGTTTTTGCGCCGCGCCGCGAGAAAGTTCTTGCTTTGTTCTCGTTGATACGATAGGAATACATTCATGAGCAGAGCGATTCGACAGCGGGCGGACAGTCCCTGGGAAAGGGCCAAGATGGAACAGATCGTGCGTGCCGATATTGCAGCCTTCGGCGCTGGCAGGGCCGAGATGGCGAATGCGATGATCGAGCAGAGCGGCATGCGCGTCCGCCCGGACCGCAATCGCGGCAGGTCGGCGGGCATCAATCCGTCCGGCCGTTTCGAGCCGGTCAGCCGGCATGTGTTCGACGACGGCTGGAATTCGCTGGAGGAGCTGCCGCCGTTCAAGACCGAGGTACAGGTCGAGAAGCCGCGCACCATCATCACGCGCAACGAATCGCCCGACATCTCCTTCGACCGCTCGATCAATCCCTATCGCGGCTGCGAACATGGCTGCGTCTATTGTTTCGCGCGGCCGACGCACAGCTTCATGGGCCTGTCGCCGGGGCTGGATTTCGAATCGAAGCTGTTTGCGAAGCCGGATGCGGCGCGGCTGCTCGACAAGGAATTGTCCAGGGATAATTACCAGCCGCGCACCATCGCCATCGGCACCAACACCGATCCTTATCAGCCGATCGAGAAGCAATATCGGATCATGCGCGAGATCCTCGAAGTGCTGGAGGCGCGCGGCCATCCGGTCGGCATCGTCACCAAGTCGGCGCTGGTGACGCGTGACATCGACATTCTGTCGCGCATGGCCGAACGCGGGCTGGCCAAGGTGGCGTTGTCGGTGACGACGCTCGACCGCATGCTGGCGCGCACCATGGAGCCGCGCGCGTCGACGCCGACCAAGCGGCTGGAGGCGATCAGACAGCTTTCGGATGCCGGCATTCCGGCCTCGGTGATGGTCGCGCCGATCATCCCCGGACTGACCGACCCGGAAATGGAGCGCATCCTCGATTCGGCGCAGGCAGCGGGCGCGCGTGAAGCCGGCTATGTGCTGCTGCGTCTGCCGCTGGAGGTCGCGCCGATCTTCAAGGACTGGCTGCTGCGCCACTATCCCGACCGCTATCGCCACGTCATGTCGCTGATCCGTTCGATGCGCGACGGCAAGGACTACGATTCGGAATGGGGCAAGCGCATGAAGGGCTCCGGCCCCTATGCCTGGCAGATCGGCCGGCGCTTCGAGATCGCCGCCAAACGGCTCGGCCTCAACGCCGAGCGGCGCTCGCTCAGGACCGACCAGTTCGTCCCCGCCGCCAAGGCAACCGAGCAGCTGATGCTGCTGTGACAAAGCGTCTCGCGCCAGCCGCTTGAAGCGGCCGGCAACAGGCAAAAATCCCGTCCGGCCTGTCCTGTCCCCGGGCTTGCAGACGGTAGCCCCTCCTGGTCCGGTGCCCCGCCCGACCCGGAGGGACTTGCGGAGAATCGGAGCCGATGCGAACCTCGCCGCACCATGGCTCGCCCGCGTTCCGATTCTCCGCTTCTCTTCGAAATCGTCGAGAAACCCGACTTCTCGTTTGAGACGAAGGCGATGGCCGAAGGCCTGTGGCCGGTGGCGGGGATGGACGAGGCCGGCCGCGGCCCGCTCGCCGGGCCGGTGGTGGCGGCAGCGGTGGTGCTCGATCCAGCCAACATCCCCGACGGCCTCGACGATTCCAAGCGGCTGACGCATTTGCAGCGTGAGGCGCTGTTCCTGAAAATCCTCGGCTCCGCGCTCGCCGTATCGATGGCCTCGGTCAGCGCCGAGGGCATCGATGCCAGCAACATCCTTAAGGCCAGCCTGGAGGCGATGCGCCGTGCCGTGGCCGGCCTGTCAATCCGGCCGAAGCTGGCGCTTGCCGATGGCCGCGACGTGCCGCCCGGCCTGCCCTGCGAGGGCAGAGCGTTGATCAAGGGCGACCAGCGCTCGCAGTCGATCGCCGCAGCCTCGATCGTCGCCAAGGTGATGCGCGACCGTATGATGTGCGGCTGCGGCAGCCATCATGCGCATTACGGCTTCGAGCTGCATATGGGCTACGCCACTGTCCGCCATCGCACGGCGATCGATCTGCACGGGCCAGTGGCGCGGCTGCACCGCGCCTCCTTCGCGCCGTTCCGGTTCGGCGGCACCGAGGTGCTGGAGGAAGAGGGTTTTTCGGGTTTGGATTGAGCGACCCTGGCGTGATCTCCCCCCTTGAGGGGGAGATGTCGCCAAAGGCGACAGAGGGGGTCGGTACGTCCTGGTGCGACGCCATGCGGGACGAAAGAGAAGGCTAGCGCTTCACGCGCGGCGACCCCCTCTGGCCTGCCGGCCATCTCCCCCTCGAGGGGGGAGATTACGCGCTCAGCCGCTTTCGCTCACAAAAAAGCCGCCAGGTTTCCCGGGCGGCTTCGATGACTTGTTGATGCAGCCGTTCAGTTCAGCTTCGATTTCAAATCCTGCAGCGAGGCGTTGAACAGGTCGGCGCCGGCCTTGGCGTCGATCTTGCCGGCCAGCAGCGCGCGCGCGGCTTCCACGGCGATGTCGACGGCGCTGGCGCGCACTTCGCCGATTGCCTCACGCTCGGCCTGGCCGATCTTCTGCTCGGCCAAGGCGGTGCGCCGGGCGACATAGTCCTCGGTCTTCTTGTGCGCCTCGGCGGCAAGCATGTCGGCTTCACGCTTGGCGGCGGCAACGATGGCCGCCGCCTCCTGCTCGGCTTCCTTGCGCTTGCGCTGGTATTGGCCAAGCAGTTGCTGGGCCTCTTCGCGCAACCGGCGCGCCTCCTCGAGCTCGGAGCTGATCTTGTCGGCACGCGCATCGAGCGCCTTGGCGATCATGCCCGGCACCTTGATGTAGATGGCAATGCCGAGGAAGATTAAGAGGGCAACCGTTGCCCAAAGCGTCGCGAGAGATGTGGCGTCCATGATGCGCTCCTCACCCGGCCACGGATTTGACCGCGGCCGCGATTTCGGCCTTGCTGGCCTTGCCGCCGACAAGCGCCTCGACGATGGCCGAAGCGGTGTCCTCGGCGATCGTGCCGACTTCCTTCATGGCATTGGCCTTGATGGAAGATATGCGCGCCTCGGCCTCGCCAAGCTTCTGGTCAAGCGCTGCCTCGATCGTCTTGCGGGCAGCTTCGGCTTCCGCCTTGGCCGCATCGTTGGCCTGCTGGCCGATCGCATTGGCCTTGCCCTTGGCTTCCGCCAATTCCTGCTCATAGGCGGCAACGGCGGCGTCGGCCTCGCTTTTCAGCCGGGCAGCATGATCGAGATCCTGCGTGATGCGGTCGTTGCGCACGTCGATGATACCGCCGACGCGCGGCATCACGACCCGTTTCAAGAAGAGGTAGAACAGCCCGAAAGTGATTGCCAGCCACACCAGCTGTGACGGGTACGTCGCCGGATTGAATGGCGGGAACGTGCCGTGCGCCTCGGCAGGCACGCCGGTCCCAGCGCTGCCGCCTTCGACGGCGGGCGCGGACTCTTGCGCAAAGGCAGATGTCACGAACATGGGCTATCCCCGAAATTCAGGCCCGCCGCAGGATCGCGGCCGGCCTGTTCAATTCTTGCCAATGTTCAGCCGAACAAGCATTCAGCCGAACAGGGCGAGAAGCGCGATGAGAAGCGAGAAAATACCCAGCGCTTCGGTCACGGCGAAGCCGAAAATCAGACGGCCGAACTGGCCGTCGGCGGCCGACGGGTTGCGCAGCGCGCCCGCCAGATAGCTGCCGAAGATGTTGCCGAGGCCAATGCCCGCGCCGCCCATGCCGAGGCATGCGATGCCGGCGCCGATGTACTTCGCTGCTTCTGCGTCCATTTATTCAACTCCTTTGGATCTAAAATTCCGTTGCGATTCCATCCGGCGGCAATGCCGGAAACTCTAAATCAGTGCGAAGGGTGCAGGGCGTCGTTAAGATACATGCAGGTCAGCACGGCGAAGACGTAGGCCTGCAAAAGCGCCACGAGCAACTCCAAAGCCGTCAAAGCCACGGCCATCGCCAGCGGCAGGACCGAACCCGCAATGCCAAGCGTGCCGAGAGCGCTGAGGCTGACGACGAAGCCCGAAAACACCTTCAGCGTGATGTGGCCGGCCAACATATTGGCGAACAGACGAACCGAGAGGCTGACCGGGCGCGATACGAAGGAAATCACTTCGATCGGAACGACAAGCAACATCATCACGATGGGCACGCCTTTCGGCACGAACAGCTTCAGGAAGCCGAGACCGTGCTTCATGAAGCCGTAGACGACGACCGTTCCGATCACCAGCGCAGCGAGGCCGAAGGTGACGATGATGTGGCTGGTGACGGTGAAGAAATACGGGAACAGGCCAAGCAGGTTGGCGACAAGCACGAACATGAACAGCGAGAACACGAAGGGGAAGAACTTCATGCCTTGCGTGCCCGCGGCGTCCCTCAGCATATTGCCGACAAATTCATAGGCCATTTCCGAGACCGACTGTAGGCGGCCGGGAATGAGGCTGCGGCTCGACGTGCTGAGGTAGAGAAACGCCGATGCGACAGCAACCGTCGCAAGCATGAACAGAGCCGAATTGGTGAAAGACAGGTCGTAGCCGCCGATGTGAATCGGAATGATCGGATGGATCTGGAATTGGTGGATCGGATCGACCTTGTCAGCAGCCACTTTAAATCCCCATCAAAGCCGCAGACGGCTTCAGCATTCTGTTCAATGCGCCGGCATGCGGCGCCTCAATTCATTCTTTCGGATCGCGCGGTTTGTCGCCCGTTCCGAATTCCGACACAAGCCCGGCTGAACGCAGGACGTTGAGCACGCCGGCGCCAAAACCCAGCAGCAGCCCGACTATCAGACCCCATGGCGATGTCCCCGCCACGCGATCGATAAACCAGCCGAGAGCTGCACCGACCACTATCCCGGCGATGAACTCGCTGGACAGTTTGAGCGCCTGGCCGTACCCGGCCGCACTGCCCGCTTTCGCGTCGTCTTTCCCCTCGAGCCGGTCCGGTCGTCTTGCCGCAAGCGATGCTTCAAGCTCGCGCCGGCGGCGCTCAAGATCGTCGTCGCGGATGTCGGCTTCATGCTGCTTGCCGCGGCCGGTTTTTCCGGTTCCGTCTGGCCCATTCTTGTCGGCCACGCAACCCCCCTGCCCGGTCAGACCGTCACCGTCCGTCCGCTTCTTAAAGTCGCCGGCAACATAGTTAGAGGGTCCGCGCCCGTCAAGCCACGGGCGGACGTTCAAGCTCAAGTATTTTTTTGTTATAAATCAGCTACTTGCTCGGGTGCGACATCGTGCCCGACGCGGCCTCTGGCGGGCTGCGGCCGAATCCCTACGGCGACGGGCCTTCGATCGGCCGCTCTCGCGCGAAAGATGCAAGGGCTGCCCGAGCACTTAGCTCCAGCCGCCACCATAGGTGCGGTAGAAGATGTGCAGGCCGATCCTGGTCATTTTCTGCATCGTCCGCGCCCAGCCCGGATGGACGTAGTTGGCGTAATAATGGGTCGACGAGCCGACTTCCGGAATGAAGATCTTGCCGGCTGTGACGGCCATGGCGACATCCTGGGCGGTCTTGTAGGCGACGGCGTTGTCGATGCGCTTCTTCCTGCCGTCGCAGGCAAAGGAAAATTGGCAGCGGTTGAACCAGTTGTCGTTCTGGTAGACGACGCCGCAGATCGAGTTCGGATAGGCCGGGTTGCGGACGCGGTTGAGGATGACCTGGGCGACGGCGGCCTGGCCACGCACGGATTCGCCGCGCGCCTCGAAATAGATGCCGTTGGCGAGACAAGCCTGCTCCGGTTTGGAAAAGACGCTCGCCGGCAGCGGCGTCTGCATCCAGGAATGGTCGCCCTTGCTCAGCGGCGGAATGAAGCGGCCGTCGTTCGGGTCCTCGTCCTGCAGCAAGGCCTCGAAAGGCGACGCCTTGGCGTAATCGGGGGCCGACGAGGCATAGGCGGTCGCCAGCACGTCGGGATGATCGTTGTTGACCAGCGCGGCAAGCATCGCCGGAACGCCGGAATCCGGCTTCTTGTCGACGCGCGTGTGGAAGGCGGCGGCGATCTGGATTTCCTTGCCTTTGATCTCGGGCTTGGCGAAGGCCATCCTCAGGCCGCTGTCCATGCTTGGGCGGAGCAGCGAGGAGGTTCGCTCGAAGATTGAGCCGGCGTTGAAGTTCTTCGGCGGCGAGACGGGCGAGACCTGGATGATGCGGCCCTTCTTGTCGGCACGCGTGATGCGGTTCTCGTCCGGCGTCGTGCCGGCGATGCCGCCCTTGCCGCGAAAGGAGACGGCGCCGACGCCCGGCAACTGGACACCGGAGCCGGAGAGCGAGCCGGTGCTGCTGGAATCGAGGAAGGGCATTTCGGCTGCGTGAACGGAGCCGGCGACGGATTTCTCGACATAGGCGTTCCAGCGGACGCTCGGCGCCTCAAGACCGGAGACCAGGCTTGTCATGTCCTGATAGGCAGCGACCGTCGGAAAGCCGATCCAGATGCCAAGGCCAATAACGAGGGGAGACAGGAAGGAACGCTTTTTCTCACCGGCGGCGGCGACAAGCCGCGTCAAAACACGTCGATGCACGGAACTCTCCAGAAACGCGACGGACCCCACTGGAGAGCTACAATGATGCATTAACCTTGATGGGGCGTTAACAGCTTAGAACGTTGTTTTCCCATCTCGTGTCGAAGTCAGGCGCTTTTGCGGCTATCCGTTGGCGGAAGAAAGATCGGCCACGCGATCAGCGCGCAAATAGCCGCACCCAGCCAGACGCCTGCCCACGAGCAGAGCACGAGAAGCCCGGGAATGGCGATCGGCACCAGGAAGAAGGCAATGAAGACCAGACTGTTGGCGAGGCCGAGCGCCGTTCCGGCCTGGCTGGCGCCGGCCAGCGTCGCAAGCTCGGTGTAGGCGACCCCATGCCAGGAGGAGACGCAGATGCCGGCCACGACCAGCATCGCGACGATCGCCGGCGACAGCATCGGCGCTTGGCCTGACAAGAATTGGGCCGAAAACAAGACGAGCGCCGCAAGCACGGTGAAGGCGGCCACGCTCAGCATGCTGCACAGACGCAGGAACGACCGGCGGTTGCCGTGACGGTCGGTGTAGCGGCCGCTCCAGACGCGCATGACCATGGCGCCGACCTGCACGGCAGCGAGGCTCGCGCTGATCACGGCTGTTCCCATGCCGGCGAAATCATGCAGGAATACGGAAGCAAATGTAAGCACCGCCACCTGCGGAAAGCAAAGCAGGCCGATGGCTGTTGCGATGCGCCAAACGGCCGGGTTGCGCAGCGGCGCCGGGCCGGCCGACAATGCCATGCTGCCCGAATTGGCATCATCATGCGCCGGCGGCTGATGCAGCCAGCGCCAGGCGAGCGAGGTCGAGACCGCGGATGCAGCCGCCAAAAGTCCGAAGACTGCCGTGAACCCATGGGCTGAAGCGAGCGACGGCAGCACGAGCGCGCCAAGCCCGCCGCCAAGCGGCACCGCCGTCTGCCTGATGCTCATGGCAAAGCCGCGCTCGCCTTCGCCGAACCAGGCCATGATGGCGCGGCCGCTGGAGCCGTTGACGCTGCCGCCGAGCAATCCGGTGACCAGCAGGGCAGCGGCGAGAAGCGCGATGCCGGGAATATGGGCCGGTGACGGCACGACCAGCGCAGCCATGACAAGCAGCCAAACCGCGGTTGCGCCGAGCCCGGTCAGCAGAACGCGGCGGTCGCCCCAGCGATCGGTCAGCAGCCCCCACGGCAATTCGCTCAGCGCCACGCCCAGGCCGAGAAGGCCAAGTGCCAGGCCGAGTTCGCCATTGGAGAGATGGTAGCCCGAGCGCAGGAACACCGCCGTCGCCGGAATGCCGGAGAAGGTCGCGGAAAAGCAGGCATTGGCGGCGACGCCGATGCCCAGCACCTTCCAGCGATGATTGGCTCGAAGTGCCGCCGTTTCTGACGGGGCGGCAACGGCGGCCGGGCGAAGCGGTTTGCAATCTGCTCGTGTGGCGACAGCGGACATGGTTCAGCTCCTGCATGGGTCGGCTGCATTCGGTGTTGACGCGCTCTCTCTACTGCCATAGCTTCGTACTGAATATCAGGAAGTTTTTGACGTAATGTCCCGAATATCAGGATTATCGCCATGCGACGCGTGACATTTGATCTCGACGTCCTGCGCAGCTTCGTCACCGGCATGGAACTGGGCAGCTTCGCCAAGGCCGCCGACCGGCTCGGCCGCTCGACCTCGGCAATCAGTGCGCAATTGAAGAAGCTGGAGGAGCAGGCGGCGACGCCGATCTTCCGCAAATCTGGGCGTGGCCTGGCGCTGACGGACGCGGGCGAGACCATGCTCGGCTACGCGCGGCGGCTGATCGAGCTCAATGACGAGGCCGCCTCCGCCATCCACGATGTCGAGCTGGAGGGTTGGGTGCGGCTTGGGCTGCAGGAGGATTTCGGCGAGGCGGTGTTGCCGGAGGTGCTCGGGCGCTTCGCCCGCGCCCATCCCAAGGTCAAGATCGAGGCCAGGATCGCACGCAGCCATGAGCTTGCCGAACGGATCATTTCGGGCAGCCTCGATATCGCGCTTGCCTGGCACAATGGCGCGACGCTGCCCTACAGCCGGCATGTCGCCGACGTCCAGATGCGCTGGATCGGCCCGGCAAAACAGATCGAGACCAGCCTGCGCGATGGCGAGGCGTTGCCGCTGGTGGCGCTCGAAGCGCCGTGCCTGCTGCGCAGTGTGGCGACCGAAACGCTCGACCGCGCCGGCCTGGCATGGCGGATGGCCTTCTCCAGCCCGAGCCTTGGCGGCATCTGGGCAGCCGTCGCCGCCGGGCTCGGACTGACGATCCGCACCGATATCGGCCTGCCGGCCAGCGTCAGGGCTATGACGCCGGAGATCGCCGGGCTGCCCGCCTTGCCCAAGATGGCGCTGTTCCTGCATCGCAAGGAGGCCGAGCCCGACCCAGTGGCAGCGCGGCTTGGCGACATCCTGCTGCAGGCAGCGTTGGCGGCGCTGCCCGGAACCGGCGATGCGAATGGTCTGAGGAAGGTGGCTTAAGGCCGATGAGCCGAAATGACCGCAAGCCTCGTAGCTTCGTCAGTTGAAGAATCCAGAAACGCAGAACGAGCGCCGCGATCCTTCGCGCCCCCTCTGTCCTGCCGGACATCTCCCCCACGAGGGGGGAGATTGGCAGGTTCGCCCGTCCCGCCCCTCTTTCAGTGTTGGAGATTGGCGAAAGCGGAGAGGACGGCCAATCTCTCCCCAAGTGGGGGAGATGCCCGGCAGGGCAGAGGGGGCGCTGTCCCGCCGACGTCTCGCAAGGTTCCGCCAATGATGATCTAGCGGCGCTTCTTTGCCTTGCCGGCGAAAGGATTGTCCGAGGTGCGCAAGGCGATGCGGATCGGCACGCCGGGCATGTCGAAAGCCTCGCGCAGGCTGTTCGAGAGATAGCGGACGTAGGATTGCGGCATCGCATCCGGCCGTGAGCAGGAGACGACGAAGCCGGGCGGCCGCGTCTTGGCCTGCGTGACATATTTGATCTTCAGCCGGCGCCCGGCGACGGCGGGCGGCGGATGATGCGCCAGGATGCCTTCCAGCCAGCGGTTGAGCTTGCCGGTCGACACACGGCTGTTCCAAACTCGATGCGTCCTGATGACGGCATCCATCAGCTTGTCGAGGCCACGCCCGGTCTCGGCCGACACCGGCACCGCCTGCATGCCGCGCGCCTGCGGCAGCAGCCGCTCGGTTTTTTCGCGCAGCTCGGCCAGCAACTCCTGGGGATGATCGACAAGGTCCCATTTGTTGAAGGCGATCACCGGGGCACGGCCCTCGCGGATGATCAGGTCGGCGATCTGCAGATCCTGCTTCTCGAAGGGAATGGTGGCGTCGAGCACGATGATGACGATCTCGGCAAAGCGGATGGCGCGCAAGCCGTCCTGCACCGACATCACTTCGAGCTTTTCGTGGATCCTGGCCTTGCGGCGCATGCCGGCGGTGTCGAACAATTTTAAGCGGCGGCCATGCCAGTCCCAGTCGACCGAGATGGAATCGCGAGTGATGCCGGCCTCAGGGCCGGTCAACAGCCGCTCCTCGCCGATTAGTGCGTTGATCAGCGTCGACTTGCCGGCGTTGGGGCGGCCGACGACGGCGATGCGCATCGGCTTGGTGTCGTCATAGCTCGGCTCGGCGTCCGGGTCGGTGATGTCCTCGCCGATCAGCACCTCGCTGGCGGCGACCTCATCCTCGCCGGCCTCTTCGTCCTCGCCGAAGGCGCGCGCCTCGCCAAGTGCCGCGATCACCGCGTCGCGCAAATCGGGCAGGCCCTGGCCGTGTTCGGCCGAGACCGGGATCGGTTCGCCAAGGCCGAGCTCCCAAGCCTCCAGCATGCCGCCCTGGGCGCCGCGCGCCTCGGCCTTGTTGGCGACGACGACAACCGGCTTGCCGGATTTGCGCACGATCTCGGCGAACGTCTTGTCGTCGGGCATCAGCCCGGACTTGGCATCGATCGTAAAAAAGATCAGGTCGGCCTCGCGGATGGCGATCTCGGTCTGGGCGCGCATGCGGCCGGGCAGCGTCGAGGCGGCCGCATCCTCGAAGCCGGCGGTGTCGATGACGTCGAAATGCAGATCGTAGAGTTTTGCGGCATGGACGCGTCGATCGCGAGTGACGCCGGGCGTATCGTCGACAAGCGCCAGCTTCCTTCCCACCAGCCGATTGAAAAGGGTCGATTTGCCGACGTTAGGCCGGCCGATGATGGCGACTTTGAAGGTCATGGACTATCACGACACGCCGCCCGAGCCGCGGATCAGCTCGGACATCAAAGTCGCCCGCTCGCGCGTGTTGCGCGGGGCGCCATCATCCGCGGCGATCTGGTCGAACAGCTTCAATGCATCCGCCGCCTTGCCTTCCTTCCAGGCGGCAAGGCCAAGCGCCTCGCGCGCCGTATGGCGCAGCGTGTTGGTGTCGGCGGTGAGCGCCTCGACGCGGCTGGAGACATCGGCGAAAGAGCCGTGGTCGACCAGAAGCAGCGCTGCCCTGAGACGAGCCATGTCGCGAATGCCGGAGGGGATCTTGGTGTCGGCGGCGACCTCGTCGAAATCCTTGACGGCGGCGTCGACGTCGCCCTTGTCCGCCTTGACGGTTGCCGCGCGCATGCGGGCGAGCAGCGGATAGGCGCCGTAGCCGTCCTTCTCCAACGCCTCCAGGGCGGCAAGCGCCTCGTCGTTCTTCCCGTCATTGGCAAGCTTGAGCGCCTGCGAAAAAGCATCGCCCGAGCGGTTGGCGCGAGTTTCGTCCCAATAGCGGTAGCCGACGACAGCAGCAGTGCCGAGCACCACCAGCACGGCCAGCACGAGCAAGGCGGGACCGAAACGGTCCCACAGCGCATGCGCCTGGTCGCGACGAATCTCTTCGTTGACTTCGCGGATAAAACTGTCGTCCGACATGGATCAAAACCATTTCCTGCCCCCGGCGGGGCGGTTGATGAGCCCGCGTTTTAGCGAAATTTTGCCGGCATGGAAGGGGTTCGGCAGGAAAATCGCCTATTCACGAGGCAGTCGCCGCCAACGGCGGCCGTACAGGTCGATCGTACCCGTGCCATATTTCAGCGGTAGGCGTCGCTTCTACATTCCTTGATCCGGTCAGATGCCTTTGCCCCGTTTGTCCCGCGTTGTTGCGTTTTCGATTGCCGCGCTTGCTACCGGCGCGGCATTTGCCGACCCGCCGGCGCCGCCGGCAAAACCGAAGCAGATCGTCATCATCTCATTCGACAGCGCCCGCGACATTTCGCAGTGGCAGCGCAGCCGGGCGCTGGCCCGGCGCACAGGCGCGCATTTCACCTATTTCGTCTCCTGCGTGTTCCTGCTGTCGCCGCAGACACGCAAGCAATACACCGCGCCCGGCAAGACAGAAGGCAAATCGAATATCGGCTTCGCTGCCTCCAAACAGGAAGTCGCCGAGCGGCTCGAGCAGATCAACCTCGCCGCTAGGGAAGGCCACGACATCGGCAGCCATGGCTGTGGTCATTTCGATGGCAAGGACTGGAGCAAAGCCGACTGGCTAAGCGAGTTCGGCTCGTTCAAGCATATTCTCGAAAACGCCTATTCGATCAACGGCATTGCTCCTGAACCGAAGGACTGGCGCGATTTCGCCCGCAAATCGGTGGTCGGGTTTCGCGCGCCCTACCTGTCGGCAAACAAGGCGCTCTACGAGGCGCTGCCCGCGGCCGGTTTCCTGCTCGACGCAAGCGGCGTCTCGCGTGAGCCGGTTGAGCCACCGACCGTCAGCGGCATCACGCGCTTTTCGCTGCCGCAGATCCCGGAAGGGCCGAGCTCAAGACGGGTGATCGCCATGGACTACAATCTCTATGTCAGGCATTCCGGCGGCTTCGAGCGGCCGAGCATGGCGGAAGAGTTCGCTGACCGGACCTATCACGCGTTCCGCGCCGCCTTCGATGCGCAATACCGGGGCAAGCGCATTCCGCTTGAGCTCGGCTTCCACTTCACGCTGATGAATGACGGCGCCTACTGGAACGCGCTGGAACGCTTTGCCGGCGAGGTCTGCATCAAGGCCGACGTCGAGTGCATCAGTTTTCGCGATTATCTATCGCAGCGAGGCGAACGGCAGGCGGCGGTGGGCGGCTGAGCGGAAGCGCTCGCCACCCGATTTTCTTAGCTTGCTGGCTGATCCTCAGGGCGCAGGCCAGCTTGCTCCCGTTCCAGATAGTGCTGATCGATTACCGGCAGCGGTGCCCCTTCAAGGGTCGCTTCGAACGCGCGCAGACGTTTGTAGATAGAAATCAACTCGACGATAGTAGGCCAGGAATTGACGAGATACTGGAACGAACTGGCGACTTGGGAAAAGGCGGAGACGACCTGCTGAAAAATGCCGAAGCTTATCTTGCCTACAGCGAGAGTCGGAACAAGAATAAGTGTGGCGAAAACATTGTCTACCTGGAGATAGAGATACCGGACCATGTCGAAGTAGACATAATGAGCGTAGAGGGTGAAATAGTTCTTCCGAACATTCGCGAACAGCTCAGCTAGGGTTGGCGGTTGCGCTCTTGCCATATCGTCCTCACCAAGGACAAGTTCCTTGCGCAGAGCGGCTTCAACCCGTTGATTCCGAAATTCCAGGCCAGGAAGCTTGACCCCGACCACGGCCAACAACCCAGTGCCGAACAACGACCACACGATTGCGGCGATGACCAGTGGATAGGGAATCGCTCCGACGATGGGAAGGGTTGGGACATGACGAGACAGAGCTGCCAGCAAGGGCAGGAATGCGATGAGGGTCATAACGGAATCGATGAAGTTCACTCCCAGCCCTTGCATTGTGCTCGAGAAGCGCATCGTGTCGTCCTGAACGCGCTGCGACGCCCCTTCGATATGACGTAGCCTCGGCCAATAGGCGGTAAAATAGTCGTTCATGGCCGTCCGCCAGCGGAAGACATAGTGCCTGACGAAGAAGACGTTCAAAACCGCGATGGTCATATAGACCAGCGCCAAAGAGAGGAACTGCCACACTCCGTAGTAAAGCTCGGCAGGCGTGACGGAGCCGGGTGTGGTCAGGGCCCTCTGCACCATGTCGTAGAACATGCCACGCCAATCGTTCAGCGCCACACTTATCTGGACGATGAAATTAGTGACAAAAACAACCAAACCAGAACCAAGGATCGACCAATTCTGCCAGGGATGGGGGGCGTACAGCGCCCAAAAAAGGTAAAATATGCCGATACCGGCGAAGAAATATCCGTAGAACCAGAGGAATGACGGCGTCAGGAATCTCACTGGGCTTATGACAGGCGCGGCCTGCGGATCGACTGGCGGCATGCCAAGCATCGTGCCGAGGTGTTCGCCGCCGAAAAACCAAAGAACAACGAGCAGAAGGCTCCAGACGGCCGCCGAGGTGAAAAACAGCTTCGGCTGCGGAAAAAACGATACAAACACTGTGGGAAAATCCTCGGTCGATGCGCAAATCAGCGGGTTCAGCGCGCATAAAGTCACACATTAGTGGGAAAGAAAATGCCCGCTACCCGACGCCCGGTGCCGAGCAAGACCATAATCATGGCGATTTTGGCGCAGCCGACCAGGCGATCGCACCCGAGGCCAGCAGGACGGCGGCGGCCACGATCGAGGCAAGGAAAAAGTTACCCGAGGCCTGCGCCAGCAGCCCGGCGACGATCGGGCCGATGATCTGGCCAAGGCCGAAGGCGGCCGTCATGATCGCCAGCATCCGGCGTGGTGCTTGCGGAGCAAGCTGCCTGCCCGTCTGCAGGCCAAGCGCGGTGATGGCGATGAAGGTGCCGCCGACGAGAAGGCCGCCGAGCAGCGGCCCGGTGCGCCCGCCCATGACGACACTGGCGCTGACGCCGACCACCTCGACCAGGCACCCCAGCGCGTAGGTGGCATAGAGCCCGATCCTGGCCGCGAGCTTCTGCCACAGCCAGACCGATGGGAAACCGGCAAGTCCGGTGACCATCCAGACCACGGCTTCGAAGACGCGGCCGCCGCCGCCCTGGCGGACGATGGCGACCAGAAACGTCGCCGTGACGATGTAGCCGAAGCCGAACAGGCCGTAGGCGACAATGACCTTCACCAGTGAAGGGTTTTTTGGCAACGCCGGCTCGGGCCCGGCAACGCTGTTCGCGGTCGAGGTGCCGGCAGCCAGCAACGCGACGACGGCAAAGCCGCAGGCCGAAATCACCGCCGACCACAGCCACCCCGCCGCCCAGCCGGCGTGTTCGGTGACGAGGAGCGCCAACAGCGCCGAGGATGCCGCGATGCCGAGGCCGACACCGCCGAAATACAGCGCCTGCAGGTCGTTTCGCCCCGTCGCGGCGAGATGACCGAAAACGATGCTGGTCATGAAGACCAGCACGAAGGCGCTGGCGAGGCCGGCAAGAAAGCGGATGACGAGAAAGGCGGGCATGGTACCGGTCAGGCCCATCAGGCCGGCGAGGATCGCGGTGGCGGCAAGGCCGGCCAGCATCAGCTGGCGCTCGCGGCCTTGCGCCCAGCCGCCGGAGGCGGCAAGCGCGCCGACGAGGTAGCCGAGATAATTGGCCGATGCGATCCAGCCGGCATCGGCCGGCGACAGGCCGAGCTCTTCCATCATGCCGGGCAGGATCGGCGTATAGACGAAGCGGCCGATGCCCATGGCGACGGCCAGGGCAATCATGCCGGCGATTGCCAGGCGCAAAGGCGAAGCGATGTTCATCGCGGTGCACAATAGGTGCGCCTGCCGGTGAGACAATCCGCCTTTGTTGGGCCAGCACGGGTTGCAATGACTTTATTGAAGCGCGCAGTGATACAGAACGAGCGTCGGCGCTCTACGGCGCCCCCCCTGTCCTGCCGGACATCTCCCCCACTTGGGGGGAGATCGGCGGCTTCGGCGCCGGCTCTCCATCCTTCAACCTCGGATATTGGCGAAAGCGGCGATGACAGCCGATCTCCCCCCTCGTGGGGGAGATGCCCGGCAGGGCAGAGGGGGGCGCTGTCCCGCTAACCTCTCGGCAGCGATCGTCCGCACAGAAGAACTGGCGGCTACCGTTTCAGAATTCAACGGCAGCCGGCCTGCACGGTCTCATAGGCTGTGCGCCGCGCGGTCAGCCTGAACGGCATGTCGGCGAGCTCGCGCTCCGACATGCTGTCGAGCACCGGATGCGACAGCGGATCGGTCACCCAGCTGGTGGCCTCGCTGTCATGCCAGTGTGGCTGCGTTCCGATCGGGGAAAAGGCGCCGAGCCATGACAAAATCTTCATCAGATTGCCTCCTCACTCTGAGTAGCCCACTTAGAATCCGGCATCCGGCAGTCTGGCAATTGAGATTTCAGCCGTTCGAGTTTAGAAAAACTGTATGGCTATGCTGAACCGCGTCCACCTCAACGGCTTACGCGCCGTCGAAGCCGTCGCGCGCCTGGGCTCGCTTGCGGCGGCGGCCGGCGAGCTCAACGTCTCGGTCAGCGCCGTCAGCCAGCAGATCAACCGGACCGAAAAGCAGCTCGGCCGCGCGCTGTTCGAACGAACGCCGGCTGGCCTGGTGGCGACCGAATTCGGCACCGTCTTTACCGCGCGGCTCAGCGCAGGCTTCCGCGAACTCGCACAGGCGGTGGCGCTTGCCGACGAAAGCTCGGAGTGCACGCTGGTGGTTTCGGTGGCGCCGGCTTTCGCCTCGAAATGGCTGCTGCCGCGGCTGTCGCGGCATTTTGCCCGGCATCCGAACGTGCTCCTGCGCATCGATGCCTCGGTGCGGCTTGCCGATCTCGATCGTTCGGACATCGACGTCGCCATTCGGCTCGGCGACGGCAAATGGCCGGGCGGGCGGGCCGAATTGCTGCTGGCGCAGGAGGTGTTTCCGGTCTGTGCACCGGCGATCGCGAGCAAGCTGAAATCGATTGAGGACCTTGCTTTGACCTGTGCGATCACCGACGAAAGATCGATGATCAGTTGGGAGAGCTGGTTCGAAGCGGCCGGGGTGAAGCCGGTCACCTTCATGAAGGGCGCGCGCTTCACAGATCCGATGCTGTGCCTGGAATCGGCGATTGCCGGTCACGGCGTCATGCTCGGCTGGCAGTTGCTGGCCGCCGACGCGCTGGCCGACGGCCGTCTCGTTGCGCCGTTCGGCATACGCGCCCAGAGCGGGCTCGGCTATTGGCTGGTGACCTCGGCCAGTAAGAACGAAAGCCGTAAGGTCAGGGATTTCAAGATCTGGGTGCGCGAAGAGATCGAGGCGACGATGGCGCAGTTCAGGTCGCTCGAGAGGGCCAGCTAGGGCTGCCGGCACATCACGGTGGAAAGGTCGTTAGCGCCGGTCTATGTAAGAAACAGTCCCCAATCACGGCAGGCAGGATCATGACCACACATTCGCGCGGCGTTTCCGCAAGCATCGACCCGGTGAAGCTCGACAGACTGGCGGAGGTCGCCGTCAAGGTCGGGCTGCAATTGCAGCCGGGTCAGGATCTGGTGCTGACCTCGTCTATCGCCGCGCTGCCTCTGACGCGGCGGATCGTCGAGCACGCCTACAAGGCAGGTGCCGGCCTGGTGACGCCGATCTTCAACGACGACGAGATCACGCTCGCGCGCTTCCGCTACGGCGCCGACGCCGGTTTCGACCGCGCCGCCGGCTGGCTCTATGAAGGCATGGCAAAAGCCTTCGCCAACAATGCGGCGAGGCTCGCCGTGCGCGGCGAGGATCCGTCGCTGCTTTCTTCTCAGGACCCGGCAAAGGTGGCGCGTGCCAACAAGGCGAATTCGATGGCCTACCAGCCGGCGCTGGAGAAGATCACCGGCTTCGACATCAACTGGAACATCGTCGCCTATCCCGATCAGGCCTGGGCCATGCAGGTATTCCCGGACGACGCCGACGACGTCGCCGTGGCCAAGCTCGCCGACGCCATCTTTGCCGCCTCGCGCGTGGATGTGGAAGACCCGATCGGCAATTGGACGGCGCACAATGCGGCCTTGAAGAGCCGCACCGAATGGCTGAACGGCCACAATTTCCACGCGCTTCATTTCACCGGCCCCGGCACCGACCTGACCGTCGGGCTGGCCGACGGCCACGAGTGGATGGGCGGCGCCTCGACCGCCAAGAACGGCATCACCTGCAACCCCAACATCCCGACCGAAGAGGTTTTCACCACGCCGCATGCAAGGCGCGTCGAAGGCCATGTCACCAGCACCAAGCCGCTGTCGTATCAGGGTACCTTGATCGACGGCATTGCGGTGCGTTTCGAGGCGGGCCGCATTGTCGAGGCCAAGGCCACGAAGGGCGAGGATGTGCTGCAGAAGGTGCTCGATACCGACGAAGGCTCGCGCCGTCTCGGCGAGGTGGCGCTGGTGCCGCATTCCTCGCCGATCGCCAAGAGCGGGCTGCTGTTTTTCAACACGCTGTTCGACGAGAACGCCGCCTGCCACATCGCGCTCGGCCAGTGCTATTCGAAGTGCTTCGTCGACGGCGCCTCGCTCGGCCAGGACGAGATCGCGGCACGCGGCGGCAACAAGAGTTTCATCCACATCGACTGGATGATCGGCTCGGACAAGATCGACATAGACGGCGTCCATAAGGACGGCAGCCGCGTGCCGGTGATGCGCAAGGGCGAGTGGGTTTAGGCCCGGTATCTTTAAGCGAAGGCCAGCAAGCAGCGGCGCCTGCTGGCCCATGCGGAGTTGGCAATGGAGCTCGCGGTCAAGCGCATCTATGAGCCGCCGGCGCCCGATGACGGGCAGCGGGTGCTCGTCGACCGCATATGGCCTCGCGGCGTCCGCAAAGAGGACGCGGCGCTGACGGTCTGGCTGAAGGACATCGCGCCGAGCAATGCGTTGCGCAAATGGTTCGGCCATGAGCCGGCGCGCTGGGCGGAGTTCCAGCGGCGATACCGCGATGAGCTCGACCGGAACGGCGAGGCGGTGGCGGAACTACGTGCCTTGCTCCGTGAAGGCAAGGTGACGCTGCTCTACGGCGCCCATGACGAGGCGCAAAACAATGCGGCGGCACTGGCGAGCTATTTACGTGGGATCAATTAGTCACGCCGGCCGGACAGCGCCCCCCTCTGGCCTGCCGGCCATCTCCCCCTCAAGGAGGGAGATTGGCAGCTTCGCCGAAAGCGCCCTTCTTTGGAGACTAGCGAAAGCCGAAGCGACATCCAATCTCCACCCTTGTGGGGGAGATGTCTGGCAGGACAGAGGGGGGCGCAACGGATCGTGGCGGGTCGGTTCTATTTCCCACTCACCGCCTGCTGATAAACATCGGGCTTGAACCCGACGAGAACCCTGTCGCCAAGTTCCAGCACTGGACGCTTGATCATCGTCGGTTTGGCCAGCATCAGCGCCTTGGCCTTCTTCTCGTCCAGGCCCAGTCTGTCCTCGTCCGACAGTTCACGGAACGTTGTGCTCGCCTTGTTGAGCAGGATTTCCCAGCCGACCTTGCCTGACCAGCCGTTCAGCCGATCCGCTTCAAGCCCGTCTGCCCTGTAGTCGTGAAAGCGATAGGCAACATCGTGGCTCGCCAGCCAGGAACGCGCCTTCTTGACCGTATCGCAATTGGTGATGCCGTACATGGTGATCGTCAAAACGCGTCCTCGGACCAGTCGAATCTGACGGCACCCTAAAACCGCGCCTCTCGGTTTTCCAGCGGCCTCGCCGGGCTCCGCGATTTTCGCGCTTGCCAATAGTAAGGAATCTTCCTAACTATTTCCCGAGCTAATTTGAGCCAAAGAAACGACCATGACGGGCCTGCAGACCGAAAGCCCCCCGCCGATCGACGGCATTTTCCGGGCGCTCGCCGATCCGACCCGGCGACGCGTGGTCGAGCGGCTGAACCGAAGCCCCGCCTCGGTCAGCGAGCTTGCCCAGCCGTTCGAAATGGCCCTGCCATCCTTCATCGAGCATCTCAGGGTTCTGGAAGGCTGCGGGCTGGTGCATTCAGAAAAAGCCGGCCGCGTCAGGACCTACCGGCTCGCGCCGGAGCCGTTGAAGCTCGCGGAAAACTGGCTGGCCGAGCAGCGTGCGCTGTGGGAGCGCCGTCTCGACCAGTTCGACGATTACGTGCTGAAATTCAAGGAGAAAGACAGATGAATATGGTGCCGTTGTTCCAACCCGATCCGAAGCTCGACCTCGTGCTCGAACGGACGATCGAGGCGCCGCGAGAACTGCTGTGGATGGCCCTGACGAGACCCGAGCATGTCCGCCAATGGTTCACGCCGAAGCCGTGGATCATCACCGATTGCGAGATCGACCTGCGGCCCGGCGGTCTGTTCCGAACCCGCATGCAGTCGCCCGACGGCAAGGAGGTCAACGACAGGCGTTGCTGCTACCTCGAGATCGTCCAGGACGAGCGGCTGGTGTGGACCGATGCGCTGCTGCCCGGCTACCGGCCGTCAGGCGACCCATTCATCACAGCCGTCATAGCGCTGCAATCGCATGGCGAGACGACGCGCTACACCGCCACCGCCATCCACCGCGACGAAGCCACGCGCAACAGCCACGAGGAGATGGGCTTCCACGACGGCTGGGGCACGGTGGCGGATCAGTTGGCCGGCTATCTCAAGACGATCTGAGGCGACCCTGCTTCGCACTCACATTGCGGCCACGCAATCGTTGTGGCCGTTCAGCCGAACGCCGGTGCCGAGGCACCAACGCTCGGAACAAATTTCGACGGTTGGCGCAATGCCAGATGTCGAAGGCTCAGGCGCCGTAGCCGATGATGCCCTTGATCTCGAGGAAGTCGTGGATGGCCCAGTCGGCATATTCGCGGCCGTTGCCGGACTGCTTGTAGCCGCCGAAGGGCGCGAACGTGTCCCATTCCGGATAGTTGATCGAGACCTGGCCGGCACGCAGGCGGCTGGCAATCTTGCGGGCGTGGTCGATATCCCCGGACTGCACATAGGCAGCCAGGCCATAAACGGTGTCGTTGGCGATCTTCACCGCATCATCATCGTCATCGTAGGAGATGACCGACAGAACCGGCCCGAAGATCTCCTCCTTCTCGATGGTCATGCCAGGCCTGACGTGGCCGAAAACGGTCGGTCGCACATAATAGCCACGGTTGAGGTGTTCCGGCCGGCCGGGGCCGCCGGTGACCAGCGTCGCACCCTCGGCGATACCGGCCTCGATCAACCGCTGGATCTTGTCGAACTGGATGTTGCTGACCACCGGCCCGAGCTTGGTCTCCTCCGAGCGCGGGTCGCCGACCTTGTGCGCTTCGGCGGCCTTCCTGGCGATCGTCAGCGCCTCGTCGTGACGGGCGGCCGGCACCAGCATGCGGGTCGGCGCATCGCAGGACTGGCCGCTATTGCCGAAGCAGGCGTTGACACCCTTGCGCACCGCCGTCTCGAAGTCAGCGTCGGGCAGCACGATGTTGGCCGATTTGCCGCCCAGCTCCTGCGCGACGCGCTTGACGGTCTCGGCCGCCGTCTTGGCGACGATGATGCCGGCCCGGGTCGACCCGGTGAACGAGACCATGTCGACATCGGGATGGCCAGCCATGACCTGGCCGACATCCGGACCAGTGCCATTCACCATATTGTAGACGCCCTTCGGCGTGCCGGCGGCGTCCATCACCTCGGAAAAGATGATGCCGCTGATCGGCGCGATTTCGGAAGGCTTTAAAACGACGGTGCAGCCGGCGGCAATGGCCGGCGCCACCTTGCAGACTATCTGGTTGAGCGGCCAGTTCCACGGTGTAATCAGCGCGCAGACGCCGATCGGCTCCTTGACCACCATGGTGGTGCCGCGCTTCTCGCTGAATTCGTAATCCTCCAGCGCCTTGATAGTGGCTTCCATGTGCGCCCTGCCCGCCCAGGCCTGCGCCTCGCGCGCCCACCTGATCGGCGCACCCATTTCCTGGCTGACCGCCTGGGCGATGTCCTCGTAGCGCTCATTGTAGACTTCGAGGATACGCTTCAGCAGCTTCAGGCGCTCGGCCTTGGTCGTTTGCGAAAAGGCCGGGAATGCCGCCTTGGCTGCAGCCACGGCCTTGTCGACATCGGCTTTCGAGCCGACCGAGATTTTGGTGTAGGCCTCTTCAGTGGACGGATCGATCACATCCAGCGTTGCCGGAACCACGGGGCCGACCCATTTGCCGCCGATGAAAAAATTGAGATGATTGCTCATGGGCCGTGCTCCGGTTTTCTGGAAATGAGTGAGACTAGCTAGGCAGCATAGGGCAGTTGGCACCACGGCGCAGGCTGATATGCGCCACGTCGCCGACGCTGAATTGAAAACCCTCTGTCCGGCGCGGCGCGTCGATCACCACCTGTGTCCCCTGCCCCAACTCTGCATGAAGGCGCAAGGTGCGGCCGTGAAAGACGATGCTGTTCACCCGCACCGGTGCAGTACCGGCCGCCGCCTCGGTCGTGGCCAAAAGGTCCTCCGGACGCACGCCAATGGTGCGCACCGTGCCCTCGCCAGGCAGCTCGCCTTTATCCGAAATCGCTTCCAGCGGCAGAGCGCCGGCGATGAACCGCAAGCGCTCGCCGTCACGGCCGACAAAGCGCGACCGCAGAAGGTTCATGGTGCCGATGAAGCTGGCGACGAATTTGGTGGCGGGTCGATCGTAAAGGGTCGCCGGCGGCGCAATCTGCTCTATGCGGCCCTTGTTCATGACGACAATGCGGTCTGAGATCGACAGCGCCTCGGTCTGGTCGTGCGTGACCATGACGAAAGTGGTGCCAAGCCGCGACTGCAGTCGCTTCAGTTCGACCTGCATCTGCTCGCGCAGATGCGCATCGAGCGCCGACAGCGGCTCGTCGAGCAGCAGCACACGCGGCTCGCAGACGATGGCGCGGGCAAGCGCGACGCGCTGGCGCTGGCCACCCGACAATTCGGACACGCGGGCGCCGAGCTTCTCGGCAAGGCCGACCATGTCGAGCGCTGCGCCGACGCGCTTTGCCTGTTCGGCACCGGAGAGCTTGCGCAGCGACAGGCCGAAGCCGACATTTTCGGCAACGTTCATGTGTGGGAACAGCGCGTAGTCCTGGAACACGGTATTGACGGGACGGTCGAAGGGCCTGAGCGCCGTGATGTCGCGGCCTTCGAGCAGGACCTTGCCGTTCGACGGGCTCTCGAATCCGGCGATGACCCGCAGGCTGGTGGTCTTGCCGCAGCCGGACGGTCCGAGCAGGGTCAGGAACTCGCCGCGCGAAATATCGAGATCGACGGCGTCGAGCCCGATGATGCCGCCGGGGAAAATCTTGGAGACCTTGTCCAGCCGGACGAGCGGATCAGGCGCCATCGCGAACCTCGGACGGTTTGGTCGTGTTGACCCACAGGATCTGGCAGCGCTCGCTGCCCGGATTGCGGAAGGCATGCAGCAACGTGCTCTTGAAGGCGAAGCTGTCGCCGGCCTTCAGCCCGTATCTGGTCGAATCGACCACCAGCTCGACCTCGCCGGACAGGACGAAGCCGAATTCATGGCCGGCATGAGCGTAGGCTTCGGCGGTGCCGCCACCGGCTTCCACGGTCACCAGCATGCCGGTCAGCGTGGCGGCCGGCGGCGACAGCAGCGCCTTGGCGATGCCTTCCGACTTGACCGGGATCTGACGCCGGCTGTTGGCGCGCACACAATAAAGATCGTTGCCGACATCATTGCCGTCGGCGATCAGCGCCGACGGCTCTATATCGAGGGCGGCGGCAAGCGGCCAGATCACGCGGACCCGCAATGACGACATGCCGCGCTCGATCTGGCTTAGCGCACCTATCGAGACACCGGCTTTGGCGGCAAGTTCGGCCAGCGAGAGATTGCGCTCCAGCCTGAGCGCCCGCACGCGCCGGCCGACCCTGACGTCGGCGTCGTCCTTCGGCTTCTCAGCCGCTTCGTCCAGCATGTCCATTCGTTCGTCCTTGTTACAGTATTTTTGGTCGGCGCCGCGCGCTCTTCCCTTCTCCCCCTTGTGGGAGAAGGTGGCCGAGCGAAGCTCGGTCGGATGAGGGGTGTTCCAGAAAACACCAACGCCTCATTCCTTCCAACACCCCTCAACCGTCTTGGCGCTACGCGCCAATCCACCTTCTCCCAAAAGGGGAGAAGGAAGAGCGAACTCAGCCGCCTGCCTTGACCTTCTCGAACATCTTGGCGAGTTCGTCATTCTGTTTCATCGGCCCGGTGAAGATCGTGGTCTTCAGCATCACCTCGGGATCGGAAGGCAGCTGCAGTTTCTCCAACTCCTCCTTTGGCACGGCGGCGAAAGCCGAGCTGGTCGAGCTGCCATAGCCGTAGGCCTGGATCAGATACTTTCCGGAATCCGTTTCCAGCCGGCTGTTGATGAAGTCATAGGCAAGATCGACGTTCTTGGCGTCCTTGAGCATGACGAAACCGCAAGCCCAGGTCAGCATGCCTTCCTTCGGCTTCATGAACTCTACAGGCACGCCCTGCTTCTTCAGCGAGGTGGCCGAGGCGTTCCAGGTCATGGCCGCGACCAGCTGGCCGCTCGCCAGTGCCTGTTCGACCGAGGTCATGTCGGTGGTGTAGTTCGAGAGCAGCCGGCGCTGCTCGCGCAGTTTCTCCGCCACCTTGTCCATCTGTTCCGGTGTCATGTCGAATGGATTGACGCCGGCCAGAAGGGCCGCCACCACCGGTGTGTCGTGGACGGCATCGATGGTCGCCATGCGCCCGGCATATTGCTTGTCCCAGAGCAGGTTCCAGCTGGCTTCCGGGTTCTTCACCAGATCGGTGCGGTAGAGGATCGAGGTATTGCCCCAGTCCCACGGCACCATCCAGACCTTGCCGTCGCCGGCCTGCAGGTCGGGCAGGTTCTTGAAGACCGGGAAGATCGAATCCCAGTTCTTGATGCGCTTGGTGTCGATCGGCTGCAGCAGGCCTTCCTTGTTCCAGCGCGCCACCTTGTCATAGCAAGGGTGCGCGACATCGGGGCGGAAGCCGGCCTTGACCTTGGTGAAGGCGTCATCGTCGTCGCCGAACATCGCGGCTTCGACGCCATCAGGGTGCGCGGCGAGGAAGCTCTTGTTGAAGTCGGGCAGCTCGTAACCCGACCAGGTGAAATATTGCAGCTTGTCGCCGGCAAAGGCGACAGTCGATGCAAGCGCCAGCGCGAAGGCGGCCAGTCCGGTTTTCGCTGTCTTTGTCGTTATCGATTTCAAGTCGAATGCCATTGCAGTTCTCCTCTTTCGGTTTCTTCTGGTTTTGACAGGCTGGCGGGCGCTGGCCGCTGGGTGGCGGCAAGCCCGCGATGGCGCAGGATTTCGGCGAGTGCGGCGATGACGAACGACACGGCCAGGATCGCCGTGCCGAGCGCCATGACGGTCGGCAGCGATTTCGGGAAGCGCAGCTGGCTCCAGATATAAAGCGGCAGCGTCGGCTCGGTGCCGGCAAGGAAGAAGGCGACGATGAACTCGTCGAACGAGGTCAGGAAGGCCAGCATGAACGCCGAAATAATGGCGGGCAGGCTGAGCGGCAGCATCACCCGTCTGAAGGTCGTCCAGTCCGAGGCGCCGAGGTCGAGCGCTGCCTCGCGGATGGTCTTCGGGATGGCGGCGAAGCGGCTGCGCATGACCACCACCGTCGTCGGCAGCGCCACCAATACATGGCCGAGCACAATGGCAATGCGCGACGGCCCGAAACCGGCGAGATTGACCAGGATCAACAGCGAGATGCCGACGATGACGCCGGGGATCAGGATCGGCAGCCGCGCAATGGCACTGATCGTGGCGGCCAGCGGCGAGCGGCCGTAGAGGTCCGTATAGGACACGGTGATGCCGCAGAGTGTTGCGCCGGTGGCGGCAATGGCGCCGATGACGAGGCTGGTGGCAAGCGCACCGGACAGCGCCGAATTGCCGTAAAGTGTGCCGTACCACTCAAGCGTGAAGCCTTGCAGCGGAAATGCCGCCTGGATCGAATTGTTGAAGGAAAACAGCGGGATCAGCAGTATCGGCAAATACAGGAACATCAGATAGGCAAGGACATAGACACCCAGCCAGCCGCCGCCTTGCTTTGCGTCCAGGCGCGCCGTGTTCATGTGCGGCTGCCGTATCGGCGGTCGGCGAAGCGCACCACCAGCACCACGGCGAGAATGACCAGCATGACGGCGACGGCGAGTGCGGCGCCGAACGGCCAGTCATTGGCCTTGCCGAACTCGGCCTGGATCAGTGTGCCGATCATTGTACTGGCAGGGCCGCCGACCAGCGCCGGCGTCACATAATCGCCGACGGTCGGCACGAAGACGACGAGAGCGGCCGCCAGCACGCCCGGCATCGAATTGGGCAGCACGATGCGGCGGAAACTGGTGAATGGTTTTGCGCCGAGATCGGAAGCGGCCTCGAGCAGCGATTTCGGGATGGTGTCCAGCGCCACATAGATGGGCAGGATAGCGAACGGCGCATAAGCGTGGGCGAGCGTGACGACGACCGCTGCCGGCGTATTAAGGAAGGCCAATGTCGGCTCCGACCAGATGCCGCTTTCGATCAGCGCCGAGTTGAGCACGCCATTATAGGCAAGCACGATCTTCCAGGCGAAGACGCGCAGGAGATAGCTGGTCCAGAACGGCAGGGTCAGCAGGAACAGCAGCAGCCCGCGCCGCCGCCCGGCATGGAAAGCCAGATAGTAGGCAACGGGATAGGCGGTGACGACGGTTGCCAGCGTCACCAGGCCGGCGATGCCCAGCGAGCGCAGCGTCACCGTCCAGTACAGCGGATCGGTGGCCACAGTGACGAAATTCGCAAGGGTGAAACCAGCCCCCAGCAGCGAGCCGTCATTGCCGCGAAAGGCGAGAAAGAACACCAGGCCAAGGGCGAAAAGGATCAGCAAGAAGGTGACCAGCCCGCCGGGCAGCAGCATGGCGAAGCGGAAGGCCGGCGAAGACCGGGTTTCCGGCAGCGACTGCATTACGACGATGGTCGACATCGGCTGTCCATCGAAATTTGAAATAGATTAAGCTATTTTCATATTTGTGAAATTGTCAAGCTGTTTCATGCTTGGGAATGAACGTCAGCGTTCGAACGCGTCCAGCATCCGGTACCAGGCGATGGTCGCGGCGACGCCGACCTGCCGAAAGGCGTGAAACGGGATCGGCCGGATCGGCGATATCGGGAACGGCAATTGCCTAGTGTCGCCGCTCGACAGGTAGGAGGCGATGCGCTCGCCAAGCGCGGTCATCAGGCCGATGCCGCGGCCCTGGCAACCGACGACCGCCAGCAGACCCTTCTCTGGCTCGTGGATATGCGGAAGATGGTCCGGCGTCATTGCCACCCGGCCGAACCAGCGCTTTTCAATGGCCACATCGAACAGCGCCGGGTAGAGCCGCAGCAGCGCGCGTTCCAGATGCGCCCAGTCGGCCGGGCCGTTCGGCAAGGCCATGCGGCCGCGTCCGCCGAGCACCAGCCGACCATCGGCAGTCTTGCGGTAATAGACGAGGATGCGGCGCGAATCCGAAACCGCCTGCCCTTCCGGCAGGATCGCCGCCGCGAGATTGGACGATAGCGGCGCCGTCGCGATCTGGAAGGAATGCAGCGGGATGATCGTCTCGGCGAGGCCGGGAAGCAGGCCGCCGGTATAGGCGTTGGTCGCCAGGACAATCGCCTTGGCCTTGAGTTCGGCGCCGCTTTTCGTAGAAACGTGCCAAATGCCGGCATTCTTGCTGATCTGCATCACGTTCTGGCGCTCGGCGATCTTTACGCCCGCCGCTGCAGCGACGCGCGCCAGTTCCGACGTGTAGGCGAGCGGATCGATGACACCGGCGCGGCGATCGAGCCAGCCGCCGAGATAGCCTTGCGCGCCGGTCATCGTCGCGATCTCCGTCCCGCTCAGCAGCCGGACATCGGCGCCGCGGGCGCGCCACTGCCGATCCCGGTTCGCCGCCGCCTTCAGCGCGGTCTCGGTATGCGCGGCCTGGATCCAGCCATTGCGGACGAACGGCACCGCCAGTCTTTCGTCGCGGATCAATTCGAAGACGGTGTCAGCGGTCGAGGCGGCAAAGTTGACGAGCGCTTCGCCGCGTTCGAGACCAAAATGCTCCAGCAGCCAGTCCGGACCGTATTTCAGGCCGGGAATGACCTGACCGCCGTTCAGGCCGGATGCGCCATTGCCAATTTCGCCGGCCTCCAGCACCTGGACGGCAAGGCCGAGCCGGGCAGCGTGCAAGGCTGTCGACAGCCCCATGATACCGCCGCCAACAATGACGACATCGACGCATTGGCCGGTTGGAAAAAGCGACTGGAAGGCGGTGGCCGTCCGCGGCTTCTGCCAGATTGGATCGGAAAACCGTACGGGCAAGCGTCACCTGGAGATTTCAGTAGGTGAAAACCCTAGCGACGGTTTCATTATTTTGAAAGAGCGTTTTCCCTCGCCATTGGCGCACGTCAAGCTCGATCAAGGTCCAGCGATGCGAAGACCGCTTGAAAGAATTGACAAAGCTCGCCCTGCAAGCGGGATAGACCTTTGGCGGGAATTTGTTGAAAGTGCCGCGGCCGAAGGACAAGACAACAGGAAATGTAAGCCATGACGAACGCCACACATTTGCCCGCCGAAGGCCTCTTCGTAGGCCGCGCCCGGGCGAGCGATGCTTCCCATCCGCTGGTGGTCACGGTGCGTGACGGCACGGTCTTCGACATCACGTCAAATGTGGCACCGACCGTACGCGACGTTTGCGAATTGCCGGATCCGGCGGGGCACGTCCGCTCGGCCAAGGGGCGGCCGATCGGCCCGCTCGATGCCATTGCCGCCAACAGTTTCGAGACAGCGCGCGATCCAGGGAAACCGTACCTGCTGTCCCCCGTCGACCTGCAGGCGATCAAGGCGTCTGGCGTCACCTTTGTCGTCAGCTTGCTCGAACGGGTGATCGAGGAGCAGGCGCGCGGTTCGGCGGAAAAGGCCGACGCCATTCGCGCCGACATCGCCGGGCTGATCGGCCACGATCTGTCGAAGCTCAAGCCCGGCTCGCCGGAAGCGATGGAGATCAAGGCCAAGCTGATAGCGCGCGGCGCCTGGTCGCAATATCTGGAAGTCGGCATCGGCCCCGACGCCGAGATATTCACCAAATGCCAGCCGATGGCCTCGGTCGGCTTCGGCGCCGATGTCGGCCTGCATCCGGTTTCGACGTGGAACAATCCGGAGCCGGAGATCGCCATGATTGCCGCCAGCAGCGGCAGGATTGTCGGGGCGACGATCGGCAACGACGTCAATCTGCGCGACGTCGAGGGGCGCTCGGCGCTGCTGCTCGGCAAAGCCAAGGACAACAACGCTTCGGCAGCACTTGGCCCCTTTATCCGGCTGTTCGATGAGACGTTTTCCATCGGCGACGTGAAGCAGGCGATCGTACGCCTGAAGGTCGAAGGCGAGGATGGGTTCTCGCTGGAGGGCGCCAGTTCGATGGCCGAGATCAGCCGCTCGCCGGAAGAGTTGGTCGCCGCCGCCATGGGGCCGCATCATCAATACCCCGACGGGCTGGCGCTTTATCTCGGCACCATGTTCGTGCCGTCGAAGGATCGCGGCGAAACAGGCAAGGGCTTTACCCACAAGGTCGGCGACATCGTCACCATCTCGTCGGAGAAATTCGGCGCCTTGGTCAACCGCGTGCGGCTGTCGCCCGACTGCCCACACTGGACCTACGGCGCCAGCCACCTGATGCGCGACCTCGCCAGGGCCGACCTCATCTAGTCCCCCAGCCCAACATCCGATAGATTCTAGAATTCTCTGATTGGAAATTACCTGGTCGTCGGCATTCGGGAGAGTCCATTGATCGTCGCTCTTGAGGGCAAGACCCTTGTCGTTACCGGCGGAACGCAAGGGCTTGGCGAGACCATCGCCCGGCTGGCCTCAGCCGACGGCGGCGAAGGGATCGCCATTGTCGGCCGCAATGCCGAGCGTGGCAGACGCATCGCCGAAGAGCTTTCACGACCAAGCCGGCCCGTCGTCTTCATCCAGGCCGACCTTGGAGATCCGGCCGCGCCTGCAGCTGTCATGGCGGAAGCGATCAAAAGACTCGGCCGCATCGATTGTCTGGTGAACGCCGCGGCCCTCACCGACCGGGCCTCTCTGGAAACTGGCACAATCGACGACTGGGACAGGTTGTTTTCCGTCAATGCGCGCGCGCCGTTCTTCCTCATGCAGGGGGCCGTAGCCGATATGAAGACACGGCGGGCGGCGGGCGCCATCGTCAACATACTGTCGGTGAATGCGCATTGCGGTGCGCCGGACCTTGCCATCTATTCCGCAACCAAGGGCGCGCTTTCGACGCTGACCAGAAACATTGCCAACGCGCATCTTTCCGATCGCATCCGCGTCAACGGCATCAACATGGGCTGGGTAGCGACGCCGGCCGAACAAGAGATGCAGGCGAGCACGCTGGGCAAGGGCGAAAACTGGGCAAAGATCGCCGCCACCGGCCTGCCGCTTGGTCGATTGCTGACCATGGACGAAGTCGCCCAGCTAACGCTGTTCCTGCTCAGCGACGCCTCCGGGCTGATGACCGGGACGCTTATCGACCTAGAGCAATCCGTGCTCGGCGCGCCGCCGCGCAGCATTGCATGACGGTCGCAAGGCCGATCGTCGGCCGCCTGGAAAATATCAGCCAAACTGATGCAATCTGATGGGATTGCTGATGGCGTGGTGCTTTGCGCCAACGTCCATTGGCAATCGAGGCTTGCCATCGATCGAAAAAGGGAATGCTCTAATGCGCCCAGGTCGACGCTGGCAAATGCGATCACGGCTTTGGCCGCGCACGGTTTTTGGCCGCGATCGTCGTCGGAGGAGGAGTTCGGTTCAAATGGGAGGAAATCAAATGCTGACGAGGCTAAGACTGCTTGTACTTGGCTTGGTGGTGGCGCTGGCCATTCCGGCCGCGGCACAGGCCAAGACGTTCTACTGGATTTCGCATGGCGGCCCGGCCGATCCGGTCTGGACCTACTTCCTTGCCGGGGCCAAGCAATGGGCGACGGACACCGGCAATACCGTCAACACGTCGTTCCACAATGGCGACGTGGCGTCGCAGCAGGAAGCCGTCCGCGCCGCAATCGCCGCCAAGGCCGACGGCATCACCACGACCAGCCCTGATCCGGGCAGCCTTGTCGAGATCGTCAAGGAAGCGCGGGCGGCGAACATCCCGATCATCAACTTCAACACGCCCGACCCGAAGGCGGACTTCAACGCCTATGTCGGCGGCGACAACGTCACCTTCGGCAAGCACTGGGCGCAGTATCTGGTCGACAAGGGCCTGGTGAAGAAGGGCGACTTCGTCTGGATGCCGGTCGAAATTCCCGGCGCTACCTATGGCGTCCAGGAAGAGGAAGGCATCAAGAGCGTCTTCGAGCCGCTCGGCATCACCTATGAAATCACCGAAGCGACGCTCGACCAGGCCGAAGTGATCAACCGCATGGTCGATTACCTCACCGCCAACAGAGCCAAGGTCAAGGCGGTTATCGGCCTCGGCGACCTTGTCACCGGTTCGATCAAGCGGGTGTTCGACCAGGTCGGCGTCAAGCCGGGCGAAATCCCGGTCGTCGGCTGGGGCAACTCGCTCGACACCACCCAGGAAGTGCTGAACGGCTACGTCAATGCCGGCCAGTGGCAGGATCCGCAGGCGACCAGCTACGTCGCGCTCTCGCTCGCCAACATGGCGGCGAGCGGTATTCCGCCCGGCTTCGACGTGATCACCGGCGCGCTCTACGAGAAGGACACCGCGGCAGTCTACGACAAGATCCTGTCCGGCAAATAAATCCGCGATCGAGTTGGTCACGGCCGCTTCGGCGGCCGTGACTGTCTCATCATTCCGCCGAAGCCGGTTGCGGTCTCGGCCAAATCCAATCCTATCGCGGGTCCAAGGTGGAAAATCGTTCTCTTATCCAACGCTCGATCGCGCGGCCCGAGTTCGGGCCGTTCGTGCTGCTCGTCATCGAGATCGCTGTGTTCTGGGGCATCAACCACGACTTCCTGTCGCCGCAAAACATCTCGAACACGCTGGCCTTCACGGTCGAGCTCGGGCTGATCGCGCTGGCGATGACGCTGTTGATGACATCAGGCGAATTCGACCTCTCGGTCGGCTCGGTGTTCGGCTTCTCACCGGTCCTGATGTGGACGTTGTTCAACAGCGGCGTCGCCTCGCTCGAAGCCGCCTTCGTCATTGCGCTGGTGGTCGCTGCGTTCATTGGACTGGTCAATGGCTGGTTCGTGACGCAGCTGAAGATCCCGTCTTTCCTGGTGACACTGGGCATGCTGCTGGTGGTGCGCGGCACCGCTTTGTTCGTCACCAACGGGTTTCCGCAGCGGACCTGGAGCGCCGAGGGCAGCTGGCTGGCGGAAGCCCTGGTCGGCGATTTCTTCATCGGGCCGTTCCGTATCTACATGTCGCTGTTCTGGTTCATCGCCGCCGCAATCGCGCTCGGTTACGTGCTGACGCAGAGCCGGACAGGCAACTGGATCCAGGCAGCCGGCGGCAACCCGAGTGCTGCAAGGGCGCGCGGCGTCAATGTCAGCGGTGTCAAGATCGGCCTGTTCATCCTGTCGTCGATCCTGGCCTCGCTTGCCGGCGTCATCTCCTCGCTGCGCACCTCGGCGGCCAACCCCAACAGCGGCACCGGCTACGAGCTCGAAGTCATCGCCATGGTGGTGATCGGCGGCACGGCGCTGACCGGCGGGCGGGGCACAATCATCGGCACGGTGCTCGGTATCCTGATCCTGCGCGTGATGCGCAACGGCATCGTGCTGATCGGTGTGCCGGGCCTTGCCTACAATATTTTCATCGGCGCCATCATCCTCGGCATGATGGCGCTCCATTCATGGCTGGAACGCCGGCATCAGGCAGGGACTTGAACCATGGCCGAACCGCTTGTCCGCATGGAAAATATCCGCAAGTCCTATGGCCGCGTGCAGGCGCTGGTTGATGCCAATTTCCATGTCAACGAAAGGGAGATCGTCGGCCTGCTCGGCGACAACGGCGCCGGCAAGTCGACGCTGATCAAAGTGCTGTCGGGCGCGGTCCCGCTGACCAGCGGCGACATCTTCATCCGCGGCAAGAAGGTGAATTTGCGCAGTACCAGCGACGCCATCGCCCATGGCATCGAGACGATCTACCAGGACTCGGCGCTGGTGACGCAGCTGTCGATCGCCCGCAACCTGTTCCTCGGACGCGAGCCGATCAAGCCGCCGCGTTTCCTCAACCGCATGGACCAGGAGGCGATGAACGTGGTTGCCCGCGACCTGCTCAAGCAGGTCGGCATCTCGAAGAACATCCCGCCGACGACGCCGATCGGCTCGCTCTCCGGCGGCGAGCGGCAGGCGGTGGCGATTGCGCGCGCCATGCATTTCGACAGCGATCTCATCATCCTCGACGAGCCGACCAACAATCTCGGCGTCGCCGAAACGCAAGGCGTGCTGAGCTTCGTGCGCAGTGCCCGCGATTCCGGCCATTCCTGCATCTTCATCGCCCACAACATCCATCATGTCTTCCAGGTGGTCGACCGCATCGTCGTCATGCGCCGCGGCAAGGTGGTCGCCGACGATATCGACCCGAAGAAGACCAGCGTCGCCGAAGTCGAACGCGTCATCACCGGCATGTCGGACAAGGAGATCCATGACGCGCTGGTCGAGGGCACGCAACGGCCCGGCTGAGCAGCCGGGGGTCGGCCTGATCGTCGAGGCACTGGATCGCATCGCCACATGGTTGCGACATGAAAGCCAGCGTTTCGGATATTGCCAGGAGCTGCGGCCTGTCGACCGCGACGGTCGACCGTGTGCTCAACAACCGGCCGGGAGCCAGTGCCGCCAACCGGCAGCGCGTGATGGAGGCGGCCAAGCAGCTCGGCTATCTGCCGGTGGTCGACCAGGTAGCGTTGCCCTCGCGGCCGGCGCATCTCGAATTCTTCCTGCCGATAGGCAGCAATGCCTTCATGGCCGATCTGGCCAGGCACATCGAGGATTATGCGGCGCGCCTGCCGCTGGTCGCCTCCTGCCGCATCCACAAGCTCGCCGGCATCTCGCCGAGTGCCTTGCAGGCGGCCGTCGAAAACCTCTCGCTCAAGGCGAACGGTGTCGGCGTCATTGCCGTCGATCACCCGAGAACGCGCAACATCTTGCGCGAGATCGTCGAGGCCGGCATCCGCCTGGTCACACTGGTGTCCGATGTTCCGGGCGCGCCCCGCTCGGCCTATGTCGGCATCGACAACCGGGTGGCCGGCCGTACGGCGGCGCTGCTGATGGGACGGTTCCTCGGCGGCCGCCAGGGCCATCTGGCGATGGTCGTCGGTTCACGCTCCTACCGCGGCCATGAGGAACGCGAGATGGGCTTTCGCTCCGTGCTCGGCGAGGAGTTCCCCAACCTAACCGTCACCAGCGCCGTCGAGATCAACGACGAGCCGGAGGCCAGTTATACCGCGACCATGAAGGCGCTGCACAACGAGCCGGAGCTGCTCGGCATCTACTGTATCGGCGCCGGGCGCTCGGGCGTGGCAAAAGCATTGCTCGAAGTCAGGCCGCAGACGAAGCCGGTGTTCATCTGCCATGATCTGACGCGCGAGACGCGCGGCTATCTCGTCGACGATCTGCTCGACGTCGTCATCGACCAGAATGCGCGGCTGATTGCCGAACAGTCGGTCATTCGCCTGCTCGGCTCGATCGCCTCGTCGGCGCCCTATCTGACGCGGAAATTCATCGAGCCGCGCCTGATCTTCAAGGAAAATGTCCCGGTGCGGTGATGTCGACGGCGATGGCTCGGGCCAGTGGATCGTTAAAATTCGGTTGATACCGCAAATCTGCACATCACCTATGCAACTTTTGTGGTTGCCGAATCATTGGGCAATCGATAGTTTCGTAGGTGTCGGCCATCTACTCCTCCCAGATGCGATGCCGACGCTGAGTGCGGTACACCTCCTCCCGTGCCGTATTCGAAATCGAGCCCGCTGCCACCTCCTCCCGGCAGCGGGCTTTTTTTGTTCCGGCTCCGGGATAGGGGGCGATGCTGGGATCGTGACTGGCACCGGACACGATTGCTGATCCGCGGATCGATGAGCTTCGCTGCGACCGCCGCGGCTTGTCGGGCGGAATCCTGTCACACTTGTCACTCTGACCGGTTCGCCGGCGGCCCTATCCTGCCTCACGACCAGCAATCAACGCCGCGCCGGCCATGGTGCGGAGGATCGGCACAGGAGACGCGAGATGGCACATCGCGATGGGACGAGACATCACCCGGCGGCGCGGCCCGCAATCGAAACGCCACGTATCGTTTCGCCGCTTGCGAGACTATCTGGCCCTGAAAGACGTGATCAGGCCTTCCGCCATGCGGACGAACTGCGCGCTCGGGCCCTCGGCGCCGACGCTTTGCAGGCTGACGCGGGCGCCCTCGAGCAACAGCGACAGCGTGTCCGCAAGAAGCTCGGCCTGTCCGATGCCGGCATCGCGACACAGCGAGACCAGCCGCTCGCGCTGCGCTTCCTTGAGTTCCTTGATCACTTGCCTTGCCGGATGATCGGCCTCGCTCAGCTCGATGGCGGCGTTGGCCATGTCGCAACCGCGGCGATCCGACATCAGGCAATCGGCCGCCATCCGGACCCAGGCGTGCAGCTGCGCCAGCTTGTCGCCCGGATTCTCGGCCTCGAACTTCTCCCACATCGCGTTGGCGCTGCAGGCGGTCGCCCGCAGACATTCGATGATCAGGTCGTCCTTGGACTCGAAATGCCGGTAGAGCGTCATCTTGTTGGTGCCGGCGGCCTCGGTGATGGCGTCGATGCCGACGCCGCGAATGCCATGCTTGTGAAACATGTCCCGTGCCGTCTCCAGGATCCTGTCCCGGGGGCGAACACGCTCCACAACAACGTCTGTCATCAAAACCTCCGTGATTGCGTTTCCCGAAATTCCCTCGGTGCACCTCTTGACTAGGGTGTTACCGGTCTGTAACGTTAGAGATGTTACTTACCTGTAACACCCGCATTGCATCATGTCAAACTCGCAAGTGCCGGCCATCAGCCCTGCCCCGATCGGCAAGGGGACGAACCGCACCTCACGGCCTCGGCCGGCGAGCAAGAAAACACCAGATCCGCGGCTTGCCGCGGATACCAAAAACCAGGAGCCGCTTCGATGTCGCAGCGCAATGATCTGACGATCGATGAAGTCGTAAGGGATCCGATGATCCGCATGCTGATGAGGGCCGACCGCGTCGACCCGCGGTCCTTCGAGGCGATGCTGCGTGCGCTGGCGGACGAACAGGCCGAGCGCCGCAATGCGCCGCGCCGCCTTGAAGATTTCGGCTTTCTCGAAGATTCCGGCTCAACACGCAGCCGGCGGCTTTCCAGGGTAGCCAGGGCGTTTGGCCGGGCCAGAGCATCGGGCGAGGCGTGCATATCATGGTAAACTTCTTCATTCATCGTCCGATCTTTGCGTCGGCTATCGCCATCATCATGGTGCTCGCCGGAGCGATCTGTTATTTCCTCCTGCCCGTCTCGCAGTTTCCCGACATCACGCCGCCCCAGGTCGTGGTCAGCGCCCATTACCCGGGCGCCAGCGCGCAGGTCGTCGCCGACACGGTGACGACGCCGCTCGAACAGCAGATCAACGGCGTCCAGGGGATGACCTATATGTCGTCGTCGAGCTCCAATGACGGCTCCTCGACGATCACCATCACCTTCGACGTCGGCTACGATCTGAGCACGGCGGCCGTCGACGTCCAGAACCGCGTTTCGCAGGCGGCTTCCTCGTTGCCGGCCATCGTCAATCAGGGCGGCGTGACGATCAAGAAGCAGAACCCGAACTTCGTCCTGATCGTCGACCTCACCTCGCCGGACGGTTCCGTCAACCCGGTCGCGCTGAGCAATCTCGCCTATCTGCAGGTGGTCGATCCGCTGAAGCGCCTGCCCGGCGTCGGCGACGTGCAGATCTTCGGCGAGCGGCGCTATTCGATGCGCATCTGGCTCGACCCCGACAAGCTCGCCAATCTCGGCATTACTGCCGTCGACGTGCAGAACGCCGTCGCCGAGCAGAACGTCCAGGTGGCGGCCGGCAAGATCGGGCAGTCGCCGGCTCCGGCCGGCACCGCCTTCGAGATGCAGGTCAACGCCGTCGGCAGGCTGAGCGATCCCAAGGAGTTCGGCGACATCGTCGTGCGGGCCAATACCGCCAACGGCTCACTGGTCAGGCTGCGCGACGTTGCGCGCATCGAGCTCGGTGCGCTGCAATATTCGTCGTCGGCCTTCTTCGGCAAGGACCCGACGGTGGTGCTCGCGGTCTACCAGATGCCGGGGTCCAACGCGCTCGATCTGCAGCAGCGCGTCAAGGACAAGATGCAGGAGCTGTCGGCCCGTTTCCCGAAGGGCGTCAGCTATGCCATGCATTACGATACGACACGTTTCGTTTCGGCCTCAATGCACGACGTGCTGATCACGCTCGGCGAAGCGCTGGTCCTGGTCGTCGCCGTGGTGTTCATCTTCCTGCAAAGCTGGCGCACCACGATCATCCCGACGATCGCAATTCCGGTGTCGCTGGTGGCGACGCTGGCCGTCATGCACATGCTTGGCTTCTCACTGAACATGCTCAGCCTGCTCGGCATGGTGCTGGCGATCGGCCTCGTCGTCGACGACGCCATCGTCGTCGTCGAGAATGTCGAACGCCAACTTGAGGCCGGCCTCAAACCGCTGGCTGCCACGCGAACGGCGATGGCCGAGGTCACTGGCCCGATCATCGCCACGACCGCCGTGCTGATGGCTGTGTTCGTGCCGGTCGCCTTCATTCCCGGCGTGTCCGGCCGGCTCTACAACCAGTTCGCCCTGACGGTGGCGATCTCCTTCGGCATCTCGGCCTTCGTCTCGCTGACGCTTACCCCGTCGCTCAGCGCGGCCTTCCTGCGCCACCGGCCGGAAACACAGTTCGTGCTGTTCCGCTGGTTCAACATGGGCTTCGAACGGCTGGCGCATGCCTATGCGAATGGGGTCCGTATTCTCATCCGCCTGCGCTGGATCATGCTCGGCGTGTTCGCGGCCGGACTTGTCGCGACCTATTTCGTCTGGCAGCGCCTGCCCTCGACCTTCCTTCCGGTCGAGGACCAGGGCTATTTCTTCGTCGTCATCCAGCTCCCCGACGGGGCCTCGCTGGAACGCACCGACGCGGTGGCGCAAAAGGCACGCGACATCCTGCAAAACACGCCCGGCGTCGACATCGTCGGCTCGATCAGCGGCTTGAACTTCCTGACCAGTGCCGCGCAGTCGAATTCGGCGGTCGAATTCGCTATCCTGAAGCCATGGGACGAACGCGGCCCCGATCAGAGCGCGTCTAAGCTCGTCGCCGACGTGCGCAACAAGCTGCTGCAAATTCCGGAGGCTTTTGCGCTGAGCTTCGACCCGCCGTCGATCCCGGGCATCGGCACCACCGGTGGCTTCGAGTTCCAGGTCGAGGACCTGACCGGGCGCGGCAGCGTGGCGCTCAACGATGCGACGCAAGCCGTGATTGCCGAGGCGCGCAAGCAGCCGGAGCTCAACCCGCAGCAATTGTTCTCGTCCTTCTCGACCTCGACGCCGCAGTTCAACTACGATCTCGATCGCGCCAAGGCGAAGCTGCTCGGGCTCAACCTGCCGGACGTGTTCAATACGCTGCAGATCTATCTCGGCTCGCTCTATGTGAACGATTTCAACCTGTTCGGCCGCACCTTCCGGGTGACGATACAGGCCGACAAGGACTCTCGCGCCGGTCCGGCCGACATATCGCGGCTCTATGTCCGCAATGCGTCGGGTGGCATGGTGCCGCTGAGCACGCTGGGCAAGCTTGTGCCCGTCGTCGGCCCCGAGACCGTGCCACATTACAACAACAATGCGTCGGCCCTGATCAACGGCGGCGCCGCCCCCGGCTTTTCGTCCGGCCAGGCGGTGGCGGCGATGGAACGTGCCGCTGCCACGGCATTGCCGAGAGATTTCGGCTACGAATGGACCGGCATCACCTATCAGGAGCTCAAGGCGGGATCGATCGCATCCGTCGTCTTTGGTCTCGCCATCGTCTTCGTCTTCCTGATCCTCGCCGCGCAATATGAGAGCTGGGCGATGCCGTTCATGGTGCTGCTGGCGGTGCCGCTCGCACTGTTCGGTGCATTCGTCGTGCTGTGGCTGCGCGGCATGCAGATCGACGTCTATTCGCAGATCGGCTTCGTCATGCTGATCGGACTGGCGGCCAAGAACGCGATTCTGATCGTCGAGTTTGCCCGGCGCCGGCGCGAAGAAGGCCTCAGCATCGTCGACGCCGCAATGGAAGCGGCGCGGCTGCGGCTGCGGCCGATCCTGATGACAGCCTTCGCCTTCATCCTCGGCGTGCTGCCGCTGATGTTCGCCACGGGTGCGGGTGCGGCGAGCCGGCAGTCGATCGGCACCACCGTCTTTGGCGGCATGGTCGCGGCGACGATCCTGTCGCTGGTGTTCGTGCCGGTCTTCTATGCGGTGATCGAGCAGCTGCGCGAGCGCCGCAGCGAGAGCGAACCGGTTTCCGAAGCGACCGAACAACCAACTGCCGAACCCGCCTTCGAGCCATTGGCCGAAGCGGCCGAATAGGACTGGAGAATTGATCATGCGTAAATGGAAAATCGCGCTGGGAACGGCCGTCGCCCTTGGGGCGATTTCGGTGGCGAGCGTTCACCTGCTCGACATGGGCAGCCTCAGCCTCAACGCGGGCACAGCCGGGGCGGCGACACCCAAGCCGGAAGCCTTTGTCATGCCGGTGCCGGTGGTGAGCGTCGTCAAGAAGACGATCCCGATCTATCTCGACTACGCCGCCCGGGTGGAGCCGATCCGCAGCATCACGCTGCAGGCGCGCGTGCCGGGCTATCTGCAAGAGCAGGTCGCCACCGACGGCAGCGACGTTGCGAAGGGCGACCTTCTCTACAAGATCGCGCCGGAGGATTTCCAGGCTGCCCTCGAGCAGGCGAAGGCGCAGGTCCAGCGCGACACGGCAACGCTCGACTATGCGCGCTCCAATCTCGGGCGAGGCAGCGAGCTCGCCAAGAGCGGCTATCTCGCCAAGGACGTGTTCGACCAGCGCACCAGCACCTTGCGCGGGGCACAGGCCTCGCTCGCCGTGAATCAAGCCGCCGTACGGACCGCCGAGCTCAATTTGAGCTATACCGAAATCCGTGCCCCGTTCGCGGGACGCATCGGACGCAGCCAAGCATCCGTTGGAACGCTGGTCAGCGTCGCCGGCACGGTGCTCAATTCGCTGGTGCAACTCGATCCGATCTACGTCACCTTCAATCCGAGCGAAACGGACCTGGCCCAGATCGAGGAGGCCCGCGCCGCAGGACCGATCAGCGTCGACGTCCTGCTTCCCGGTGAAACGGAACCGCGCCAGAAGGGCGATCTTACCTTCATAGACAACACGATCGATCGCTCGACCGGCACGATCACGGCACGGGCGACGGTCGGTAACGGCAAGTTCACGCTGCTCCCCGGGCAGTATGTCCGCGTCCGGCTGCACGTCAAAGAGCAGCCCGATGCGCTGATGGTACCGCAGACGGCACTCGGCTCAGGCCAGCTCGGCAAATACCTCTATGTCGTCGGCAAGGACAACACGGTCGACCAGCGTATCGTTTCGCTCGGACCGACCAATGGCGATCAGGTCGCCATCTTGAGCGGTGTGGCCGAAGGCGACCGGGTGATTACCGGCAATCTGCAGAAGATCGGCCCGGGAATGCCGATCTCGCCGCTGCCCGAGAAACCGGCCACCTGATAACCCCCATCAGGTTCCGGTCCCGCGGCGCCCTCGGCTCCCACGCCAAGGGCGCCGTTTTTGCTGATGTTTTCGACACGGCCGATTCAAGCCGTAGTGCGAACGGCGGCTCTGGCGACGATGGCAGCATAGAGGCGCTCTCCAACTGTGAAGGCAGTGTGTGGATCAGCAAACGAGACGTCCATCCAGCCGACGGCTTGTCGCGGCTATCGCGCGAACGCCCGCTTCGACCTGGAGGGATGGACTGCTGGATTTAGGCGGCATAAGGCACCGTCTTCCAGGTCAAATCCTGGCGCAACGGTTTCGCCGGTCAGGCCGCGTGCAGGATCCGGATCCCGTGGCGTCCGGTAAGCTCGATCACGCGGTTAATCATGCCAGCGGTCGGCGGGCCGGAGGGCGCGTCCTTGGATGCAGCCTCTTCGAAGAATGCGATCATCTCGTCGTCGACGATCGCCATGAAAATAACCGGCACGGGACCAGCATTGCGATAGCCATGGGGCGCGTTGCCCGGAATGGTGACGACATCACCGGGTTCCACCTCATATTCTTGCGCGACCCCATCGATCATTGTCCATATCGTGAGGGTGCCCTCGAGAATGCGGAAAATTTCCGCGGAAGGATGCGTGTGGGGCGGCGTGCCGCTTCCAGGAGGTACCGTGACGTCGATCACGTTGAGTGCCGTCCCAGCGAGCTTTGCCCGGACAGCGACCTGATCGCCCATCACCCAGAAGCCTTGAACCGAATCGGCCGGATGGACCGTCGCTTTGGTCTTATGCCAAGTCACTTGCTTTTTCCTTTCGAACAGCGCCTTGCTGCGATTTTGCCGCATTGAGCAAGGCGCGAATTGCCCAGGCGGCTGCCTCTCCGGCCTCACGGCCGGTAAGACCCCAGTAGTCTTTCATCGTCTGCCAGGCAGTGGCGCTGAACAGGAGCTGGATCACGGCCTCAAGCTGGCGCGCCGCCTTCGGGTCCATTCCGTTTGCGACTTGCGAAAGGCTGCTCTGAAAGGCACGTTGCCGCTCACCATTGGCTTGCAGGCGCATCTCGCGCCCGGTAGCGCTCGCATGCGAGGCTCTGACTACGCCTTCGATTGCGTCCAACGAGGCGAAAAGGTCGGGAGGAAGATCGATCAGATCCTGCTCCCGCTCAGGCCAGAACCGCACTCCCAGCGAGGCATTGGTGCTGGCCCAAAAGGCTTCCAAAAGCGCTTCCTTCGTCGGGAAATGGCGGAAGATGGTCCGTCGGTTTACGCCCGAAACCTCGGCAACCTCATCGAAGCCAAGGAGGCTGTACGGATTTTGCTCCAGAATCGTTCGAATGGACGCGAGGATGCGCTCGCGCGTGGCCTGCGCCTGCTCTGCCCGCAGCGGGCTCTCGTATTTCTGAGTCATCGTTTGTGAATTCATGTCACGGCTAGTGACACAAACCTTCCCAGTCGTCAATGGACATTGCGAAGGCTACGCACCAGGCCGTTTCCCGCTGCGAGAAGCCAGCTGACGCTCAGCGGCCGGGACCTGGTCGGCTTGCATGGTCAGGCTGGCTGAGGCCGGAAGAGCGCCAATGTCTCCAGGATCGAGAATCCAGCTCTTGTTAGATTGTCGACAATCTGCTTGTCTTGCTTTCGGTTCCCTGGAGCAGCCGAATGGCAAAGCTGGATTTCAGTCCGATCGCGGATACGACACGCAGGGCCGAGATCGTGGGGCTGCTCCGGCGGGCGATCCTGACCGGCCGGTTGGAACCGGGGCAGAAGCTCAACGAACTCAGGATTTCCGAGCAGATGCGGGTGAGCCGCGCGCCGCTGCGCGAGGCAATGCGCGAGCTGGTGCAGGAAGGCATCCTGACCAGCATCCCCTACGCCGGAACCTTCGTCATCAACGTCACCGCCAAGGACATCGACGACGCCTATTCGCTCAACAAGGTGCTCGACGAGTTCGCCATCGAGCGGACCTGGCCGCTTCGCGACCAGCGCTTCTTCGACGAGCTCGACCGGCGCCATGCGGCGGTGAAGCAGGCGACGCGCGAACTGGACACGACGCGGCAGATCGAAACGGCGCTGCAACTGCATGGCCTGATCCATGAATGGGCCGATAATTCGGTGCTCCTGGAAACCTGGCAGCGGCTGACCAGCCGGCTGCAGATGTATTTCGCGCTGCACCAGCGGGCGCGCAACGAGCCGGTGCCTGCCGAAGATGCTCACGAGACCTATGTGCGGCTGCTCAAGGGCACCGACATGCCCGCCGCCCAGCGCCATGCCAAGGAGCATATCGATTTGGATTTCGAGGAACTGCTCGCCTATGCGCGCGGGCTGGAACAGCGCGGCTCAAAGGGCGCCGGCGCCGATCGTGCCGGCCGACCTAGAGGCGGCTGAGCCCGACAAATTTGACGGATATCCCGGAACACACACAACGGACAGAAAACGTGCAGATCAAAACCATCAAGGCCTACCATGTCGTGCAGCCCTTCGTGGACGGGCCCTACCGCATGTCCAAGGGGCGTGTCGCCGATGCGTTCGACGCGGTGATCGTCGCCATCACCGCCGACAGCGGCCTCACCGGCTGGGGCGAGATGGCGCCGCTCGGTAATTTTTACTCCCCCGCCTTCGCTGCAGGTACTCGCGCCGGCGTCATCGAAATCGCGCCGCATCTCATCGGCCATGATCCACGCGGGCTTGCCAGTATCAACAGGCTGATGGACACGGTGTTCAAGGGCCATCCCTACATCAAGTCGGCGCTCGATATGGCATGCTCGGATCTCGCGGCGCGCGCCGCCGACGTGCCGCTGGTCACGTTGCTTGGCGGCCGCGAGAGCGAGACGGCGGAACTCTACAAGGTCGTCACCCACGGCACGGTCGACGCGATGGCCGCACTCGCCAAGCGCATCGTCAAGGACGGCTTTCATCGGCTGCAAGTCAAGGTCGGCGGCAACGTCCATGACGACATCGAACGCGTCACAGCCGTTGCCGCCGCGGTGCCGAAGGGCACCGTCATCTTCTGCGACGCCAATGCCGGCTGGACGCCTTACCAGGCGCGCCAGTTCGTGGATGCGACGCGCACCATCGACTACACGTTCGAGCAGCCCTGCACGACGGTCGACGAATGCCTGTCGGTGCGCCGCTCGCTCGACAAGCCGATGGTGCTCGACGAATCCGTCGCCTCGTTGGACGATATGCTCGACATCCACCGCAAGGGCGCGGCCGACGGGCTGACGCTGAAGATCTCGCGCCTCGGCGGCATTACCAAGACGCGCCAGATCCGCGACCTTGCCGTCGACCTCGGCTTCATGATCACGGTCGAGGACACCGGCGGCGCCGAGATCGACACATCAGCCATGGCGCATCTGTCGCTGTCGACGCCGGAGGAGCGCCGGCTGCATGCCATCGCCTTTCACGAATGGGTGACAGTGCGCACCGCATCCAACATGCCGCCGGTTTCGGGAAGCCGTATGGGCATTCCGGATGGGCCGGGCCTCGGCATCGATGTCGTTCCCGGCCTGCTTGGTGCGCCCTTCTTCGAAATCGGCAGCTGAGCTGCAATAAGGCTGCACCCAATCAACCTGAATATGCCGCGTCCTTCTGACTGCGGAGGCACGGCCGTGTGGATGACCGCTCATCCAATCGTCTTCGGCCGATTGCAGAGCGACAATGCCCAATTGCCGGTTGAAATATTTTTCGTTTGCAAATAGAAATGTTCAAAACGTTGATTTGGACGCTGCGGCGCGTCAGGAACTGGAGGAAGCGACATGTCCCATCCGCAATTTGCAGCGGAACTTCTGCAGCGCGCTGAACAGCAGGGGCCGATCACCATCGGGCTTGCCGGCGCCGGACAGATGGGCACCGACATCGTCGTCCAGGTCGCGCTGATGCCGGGCATGCGGATCGGCGCCATTTCCGAAGTCAGGCCGCAGGCAGCGATCGACGCGGCGCTGCTCGCTGGCCATGACCGTTCCGACATCGTGCAGGCCGGCAATGCGGCCGCGATCGACCGCGCCATCGAGGCCGGCAAGATCGCAGTGACCGAAGACTTGCATGCGCTGGCGGCGGCCGGCCGGATCGACGTCATCATCGACGCGACGGGCAATCCCAATATCGGCACGCTGTTCGCGCTGGAAGTGATGAAGAACGGCAAGCACATCGTCATGCTCAATGTCGAGGCCGACATCACCATCGGCCGTTTCCTCAAGGACGAAGCGCGTAAGGCTGGCGTCGTCTATACCGGTGCGGCCGGCGACGAGCCGGCCTGCACGCTGGAGATCATCGGCTTTGCCAAGAGCCTCGGCTTCAACATCATCGCCGCCGGCAAGGGCAAGAACAATCCGCTGAAGATCGACGCCATGCCGGCCGACTACGAGAAGGAGGCGGCCGAGCGCAACATGAATGCGCGCATGCTGGTCGAATTCGTCGACGGCTCGAAGACGGCGATCGAGATGGTGGCGATCGCCAATGCGACCGGCCTGGTGCCCGATGTGCCGGGCATGCACGGCCCGACCGCGACGCTGGAGGAACTGGCCAGCGTGCTTTGCCCGCGCGAGGATGGCGGCGTGCTGCATCGCAAGGGCGTGGTCGATTACTCGATCGGCAAGGGTGTGGCGCCCGGCGTGTTCTGCATCATCGAGACCCGGCATCCGCGTGTGCTGGAGCGCATGATCGACCTCAAGGTCGGCAAAGGCCCCTATTTCACGATCTTCCGGCCCTATCATCTGACCAGCCTGGAAGTGCCGCTGTCGGCGGCGCGCGCGGTGGTCTACAAGCGGGCCGACATGGAGCCGCTCGACCATCCTGTGGCCGAGGCGGTGGCGGTCGCCAAGAGCGATCTTGGCGTTGGCCAGTCGCTCGGCATGATCGGCGAGAATGACTACCGCGGCTTCGCCATGACCTGGGGGGATGCGCGCGCCCGCGGCGCCCTGCCGCTCGGCCTTGCCGAACGCGCCAAGGTGGTCAAACCGCTCAAGACCGGCGACTTCCTGACCTATGAAAATTGTGTACCCGACGATTCGATGGTGATAACCCAGATCCGCCGCCGTCTCGACCAGTCGGACGGACGGTTCGTTACAAACGCAGCCTGACCCCGCCGGATCTCCGCCTGATGGACGATGTCGTAATCGGGATCGACGCCTCGACCACGGCCGTGAAGGCGATTGCCTTCGCGCGCGACGGCGAGGAGCTGTTCCAGGCGCGCGAGCCGTACCCGCTTTCAAATCCGAAGCCCGGCCATTTCGAGCAGGACGCCGAACAGTGGTGGACGGCGCTGCTTGGCGCATTGAAGCAGGTCACCGAGGCGGTCGGCGCTACGCGGGTGGCGGCGATCTGCATCGCTCACCAGCGAGAGACCTTCACGCTGGTGGACAGCGCCGGCAAAGCACTCATGCCGGCGATCCTGTGGCTCGACGAACGCGCCCGGCCGCAGGTTATCAGGCTTTCGGCCGAACTCGGCCGCGAGGCGATCCGCGACTGGAGCGGCAAGCCGCCGGACCCGACGCCGGCGCTCTACGCCATTGCCTGGCTTGCCGAGCACCAGCCGCAAGTGCTTCGCCAGGCAGCGGCACTGGTCGACGTGCACGGTTTCTTCGTCCAGCGGCTGACCGGGCGATTGGTCACCAGCACCGCAAGTGCGGATCCGCTCGGGCTGCTCGACGTCGAGAAAGGTACCTGGCATCCCCGCCTCGTTGCGGCCGCCGGACTGCAGATGGAGCAATTGCCCGAGCTGGTCGCGCCAGGCGTGGTCTGCGGCAGTCTTTCCGCAAGCATAGCGCAGCTGACCGGCCTGAGGGCCGGCACGCCGGTCGTTGCCGGCGCTGGGGACGGCCAGGCGATGGGCCTCGGCATGGGCGTCTACGGCGAGGGCAAGAGCTATCTCTCGCTCGGCTCCGGCGTGGTCAGCGGCTGCTATTCCGGCAAGGTGAAAACCTCGGACGCCTTTCGTACGCTGGTCTCGCCGACCGGCTCCGGTTTCATGCTGGAGACCGTGCTGCGCTCGGGCATGCAGCTGGTCGACTGGATCGTGCGAACCACCGGTTCGCCCTCGGCGGCAGCGCTGGAGAAAGTGGCGCTGGATGTTGCCGCGGGCAGCGAGGGCCTGCTCATCATGCCCTATTGGGCCGGCGTCATGAGCCCGTATTGGGACGGTGCGGCGCGCGGCGCCATTGTCGGCCTATCGCTCGATCACCGGCCGGAGCATCTCTTCCGCGCTGTCCTGGAAGGCATCGCCTTCGAGCAGGCCGTCGCCACCGAGGCCATGGAAGCCCAGGCCGGCGGACCGGCGGCGATGATTGCCGCCGGCGGCGGCACCAATTGCGCGCTGCTAATGCAGATCATGGCAAGCGTGCTCGAGCGGCCGCTCTCGGTTTCGCCGGTCAACGAAGCCGCCGCACTCGGCGCTGCCATGCTGGCGGCAGCGGCTGTCGGCTGGTTTGCCTCGCCGGAAGCCGCAGCAGAGGTAATGGCTGCCGCTCCCACCAGGCATGTCGATCCGGTCGACGGGCTTGTCGCCGCCTATCGCAGCCGCAAGGAAATCTACCGCGACCTTTATCAGGCGACGCGCGACATCCACACCCGCCTCAGCGCTCTCGGCGAAATCTAGCGGTTGAGCAGGCCCTTGGCCGCGTCTTCGTCGGTGATCAGAACCGATACCTTGGTGTTGGCGAGCGCAGCCCGCATTACCGCTACCTTCTCGCTGCCTCCCGACACCAGGATGATGCTCGGGATATCCGACAGATCCTGCAGCGGATAGGCGCAGACGCGGCGGTTGACCTCGTGGTCGACCGGGCGGCCCTCGGCGTCGATGAAATGACACAGAATATCGCCGACGGCACCGGCCGCCTGCAATTCCTCGAGTTCGCTTGGCTTGATGAAGCCGTAATTGGCGATCGGGCTGTCGTTGGAAAACGAGCCGACGCTGAGCACGGCGATGTTTGCCCGGCGTGCACGGAAGACGACGTCCTGAACGCTGCGCTGGCTCATGAATGCGTCGCGCTGCTCCGGCCTGTCGGCATAGACCGGCACCGGCAGCAGGAAGCACTCCGCACCGATCTTTTCGGCGAAATCCCAGGCGCTTTCTGTCGGGTTGAGCGGCTGGGCATGGGTGAGGCCGCCAAGCATCGAAACCACCGTCGTCCTGGCGATGGGCCGCCGCGGCAATTCATTGATGGCGAATTTCAGTGTCCGCCCCCAGCCCAGTGCGATGACATCGCCGGCATTCACATGGTCGGCCAGGTAGGCGGCGGCGGCGTGGCCGATCATCAGCGGCGCGTTGCTTCGGTCGGCCGCCGACGGCACCACAACTGCCTGGCTGAGCCCGAACCGCTGCTTGAGGCTTTCCTCCAAAATCACGCATTCGACGACGCTGTCGCGGATGCGAAACTGGACGACACCCTCTTCGCGGGCGGCGGAGAGAATGCGATGCACCTTGATGCGGCCGACGCCGAGAATTTCGGAAATCCGCTCCTGTGTAAGACCCTCGACATAATAGTGCCAGGCGGCGCGGGCCTTGAGTTCGGCGTCGGGGAAGCGCGAGGCTCTTTCGTTCTCTACGATCGTCATCTGATTGCCTTGCCGCAGCCGCCGGCTCTGCTCATGATATTCCAATCCGGCGACTTCGAAATGCCCAAGATTTCGGAGACCTTGCGTAAGGCAAACCGGCGGACAGCGCAAACCCGTCGTCGAATGAAGCGGCAGGCCTTGACAATTTTCCGACGAACAGTTTAGCTGAACAAAATTGCATGTTAAAGATAAATTGTTCACAGGGAGGGGCCTGGTGAACAAAGTGGCCCGGTGATGCAGCGCCGGATTGCTGTGGAGGAGACAAAGTGGCTGTGAGCAACGACGCAAGCAATTTGAAGGCAGGCGAGTTGAAGGCAGGCTCTGGCGCGCAGGCTACGGCGGGCGCAAGGTTTTCAGCTGTCTTTGCCGGAACCATGGGTCCGCTGATCGGGCTGGTTCTGCTGTGCCTGGCGCTCTCGCTGACCACCGACACCTTCCTGACCATCCGCAACATCCTCAACGTGCTCGACCAGGTCACTGTGCTCGGCATCATGGCGATCGGCATGACGCTGGTCATCCTGATCGGCGGCATCGACCTGTCCGTCGGCTCGGTGCTGGCGCTGGCTTCCATGGTGATGGGCTTCGTCGCCCATCCGGACTATCTCAATCTCGGCCTGCCCGCCGGCATCGCCGCGGCCCTCGTCGTCGCCGGTCTTTGCGGCCTGGTTTCGGGCCTGCTGGTCACGGTCACCAAGCTGCCGCCCTTCATCGCCACGTTGGCGATGATGTCGGTGGCGCGCGGCCTCGCCAACATGATCACCGACGGCTCGCAGATCGTCGGCTTTTCCGACTGGTTCACCAGCCTGTCGATAATCCGCCATTTCGGCTTCCTCTCGGTCACCGTCGGGCTGATGATCGTGCTTGCCGTCATTTTCGCGATCTTCCTGAATTATCGCGCTACCGGCCGTAGTCTGTACGCAATCGGCGGCAGCGCCGAAGTCGCCCGGCTGTCCGGCATACCAGTCAAGTCGCTGACAAACTGGGTCTATGCGATCTGCGCCGTGCTGGCCGGTCTCGCCGGCATCGTGCTTGCCGCCCGGCTCGATTCCGTCCAGCCGAGCTCCGGCCTTGGCTACGAACTCGACACGATCGCGGCGGTGGTGATCGGCGGCGCCAGCCTGTCGGGCGGCGTCGGTTCGATCGGCGGCACAGCCATCGGCGTCCTCATCATCGGCGTGCTGCGCAACGGGCTGAACCTGCTCGGTGTCTCGCCCTTCATCCAGCAAGTGGTTATCGGCGTGGTGATCGCGCTGGCGGTGGCCACCGACACCTGGCGGCGCCGAGCACAATGAAGAATGGGGCACAATCAAGAATTGGGCTCAATGAGATTCACCCGGATATTCGGGCGAAAACGGATCGGTGATCCGAAACTGGGAGTTGTTCGGCCAAGGGGCGCCGCGATGCGCGGGCAGGACAGATTGAACATCAACGGAGGAATAAACATGCTGACCAAACGTTCATTGCTGCTTGCCGCCGCGGCCGTCATCCCGCTGCTTGGCCTTTCCGACATGGCCTCGGCCAAGGAGGCCAAGAAGCTCGGCCTCGCCGTCGCCAATCTGCAGGCCGACTTCTTCAACCAGATCAAGCAGTCCGTCGAAGCCTACGGCAAGGAAAAGGGGATCGAGGTCGTCACCGTCGACGCCAAGGGCGATTCGGCGACCCAGGTCAGCCAGGTGCAGGACCTGATCACGCAGAACATCGATGCGCTGATCTATATTCCAGCCGGCGCCACCGCCGCCACCGTGCCGACCAAGACCGCCAAGGCTGCCGGCATCCCAGTCGTCAATGTCGACCGCAACGCCGATGGCGCGCCCGGCGATACCTTCATCGCAACCAACAGCGTGGCATCGGCCAAGGCGGTTTGCGACTACATCGCCAAGCAGGCCGGCGGCAAGGGCGAGCTGATCATCATCCACGGCCAGAAGGGCACGACGCCCGAAGTCGACCGCTCGAAGGGCTGCGGCGAAGCGCTGAAAGGCTATCCCGACATCAAGGTTGTCGGAGAATTGTGGAGCGAAGGCTGGCATCAGGACGAAGGCTTCAAGCTGACGCAGGATCTGTTGCAGTCGCACCCCGACGTGTCGATCGTCATCGGCCAGGCCGACGCGCTGGCGCTCGGTGCGGCGCAGGCCGTCAAGGTCGCCAATCCCGGCCACAAGGTCTGGGTTGCCGGCTTCGACGGCGACGTGGCGGCGCTCAAGGCACTGAAGGACGGCGTCTTCGACGTGACCGCGACGCAGCAGACCCAGGGCATGGGCCGGCTCGCCGTCGATGCAGCAATCAAGCTGGTGGCCGGCGAGACCATTCCCGCCGAACAGCTGCAGGATGCGACGCTGACCACCAAGGACAATGTCGAGCAGTTCATCGCCAAGCATCCCTGATTGAGACCAGTCCGGCAATCGACGAGCGCAACGATGTCCACCGATCCTCGCCACACGCACAGCCCCCATAACGGGCTCGTCGTCAGCGGCCTCTGCAAAAGCTACGGGCCGGTGCAGGTCCTGGCCGATGCGAGCTTCGAGGTGCGGCCGGGCGAGGTCGTGGCGCTGCTTGGCGAAAACGGCGCCGGCAAGTCGACTGTCTCGAACATCATCGCCGGGTCGACGAAACCCGATGCCGGCACCATCACCTGGCGGGGGAACGCTTATTCCCCCGCCAATCCTGCCGCGGCGATCGACGCCGGCATCGGCATGATCCACCAGGAGCTGAAGCTCTTGCCCGATCTGTCGGTCGCCGAAAACGTCTATGTCGGGCGCCTGCCGATGCGTGGCGGCCGCATCGACCGCGCGGCAATGAATGCACGGGCATCGGCCCAGTTGAAGCGCCTCGGCCTCGATGTCTCGCCCGAGCGCAAGGTGCGCACGCTGCGTATCGCCGCCCAGCAGCAGGTCGAGATCGCCAAGGCGCTGACGCTCAATGCCGAGCTGCTGATCTTCGACGAACCAACGGCAGCCCTTGGCGGCGAGGAAACGGAGCTCCTGTTCCAGCAGATCCGCAAGCTCAAGGCGGAAGGCATGTCCTTCATCTATATCAGCCACCGGCTGGACGAGATCGCCCAGATCGCCGATCGCGTGGTGGTGATGCGCGACGGGCGCATCGTCGCCCGGCACGAGCGCGCCGACATTCCGGTGCGCACTGTCGTCGAGCAAATGGTCGGCCGCAGTGTCGAGCGGATGTTCCCTACGGTATCGGCGCCGGGCAACGACACGCTGCTCGAGGTCGAGAACCTGTCCTCGCCGGAACGCAGCTTTCAAAATGTCAGCTTTTCAGTGCGGGCCGGCGAAATCCTCGGCATTGCCGGGCTGATCGGCGCCGGACGCACGGAGCTGGTGCGGGCGATCGCCGGTGCCGATCCGATCTCATCGGGATCGGTGCGCGTCGCCGGCAAGCCGGTGCATCTCAATGGCCCGGCGGCGGCGATCAAGGCCGGCGTCGTCCTGGTACCGGAAGACCGCAAGGCGCAGGGCGTGGTGCTCGACCAGACGATCGGCGAGAACCTGGCGATCGGCAATTTCGACCATGTCGCGCCGAATGGCTGGGTGTTCCCGAAGGCGGTGCAGAAATTCGCCGAGGCCGGCATTCGCCGGCTCGGCGTCAAGGGCCGGCCGAACCAGGCGGTCAGCAAGCTCTCCGGCGGCAACCAGCAGAAAGTGATCATCGCCAAATGGGTGTCGCGCCCGCCCAAGGTATTCATCCTGGACGAGCCGACGCGCGGCATCGACGTCGGTGCACGCGCCGCGATCTATGATGTCATCGCCGACCTTGCCCGCTCCGGCATGGCGGTGGTGGTGGTGAGCTCCGACCTCGAGGAAGTTCTCGGCCTGTCGCATCGCGTGCTGGTGCTGAGCCGCGGCCGGCAACGCGGCATTCTCGACCGCAGCGAAGCAAGCAATATCGCCGTGATGGAACTCGCCACGAGCTAGGAACAGCCCATCGAAACAAAGCGCAGCAGGTGGTATCCTCCCGGGCACCAGACCGCGCGGGGCGCCAGCAACAGAGTTGGCGCCCCTTTATTTCCGGAGGACGGCGGTTGGAGCAGAGGGACCGACGATGAAATTATTCGACCTTCATGGTGACGTGGCACTTGTGACAGGCGCCGGCAGCGGCATCGGGCAGGCAATCGCCATTGGGCTGGCCGAGGCCGGCGCCGACATAGCCTGCTTCGGCCACGCCTCGAAAGGCGGGCTGGAGGAGACCGCGCACCGGATCACGGCACTCGGCCGCAAGGCGCTGGTGCTGAACGGCACAGTGACTTCAGAGGCCGATCTCGCGGCCGCGATCGAGCGTACGGAGATGGAACTCGGCGCGTTGACCATCGCCGTCAACAATGCCGGCGTCGCCGGAGCTGAGCCGGCAGAGACGCTGTCGCTGGAGACATGGCAGAAGCTCTATGACGTCAATGTCAGCGGCGTATTCCTGTCCTGCCAAGCCGAGGCCCACGCCATGCTGACGCGGCGCAAGGGCTCGATCATCAACATCGCGTCGATGTCGGGCTCGATCGTCAATCGCGGCCTGACCCAGGCGCATTACAATTCGTCGAAGGCCGCGGTGATCCACATGTCGAAGAGCCTCGCCATGGAATGGGCTGATCGCGGCCTGCGCGTCAATGTCGTCAGCCCCGGCTACACGCTGACGCCGATGAACAAGCGGCCGGAGGTCGCCGACCAGGTCAGGATCTTTGAGCGCGACACGCCGATGGGCCGCATGGCGGCGCCGGAAGAGATGGTCGGCCCGACCGTGTTCCTGGCCAGCCGCGCCTCGAGTTTCGTCACCGGCATCGACCTGATCGTCGATGGCGGCTTCGTCTGCTGGTAGGAGAAAAGATGCAGAAGCGATTCCTGGGAAAAACGGCGGTCATCACCGGCGCCAGCGGCGGCATTGGCGCGGCAATGGCCAGGCGCTTCGCGGCGGAAGGTGCCGCGGTCGTCGTCAGCGCCATCGACCCGCGCGTCGAAGAGGTCGCCGCCGATCTCAAGGCTACGGGCGCCAGGGTCGCGTCGCTGCGCATGGACGTGACCAAAAAGGACGAGGTCGTCGCCCTCTATGACCTGGCCGAGCAACAGTTCGGCCGTGTCGACATCTCCGTACAGAATGCCGGTGTCATCACAATCGCCAGGATAGAGGCGATGACCGAGGCCGAATGGGACAAGGTGATGGCGGTCAACACCAAGGGCGTGTTCCTGTGCTGCCAGGAGGCGATCACGCGCATCCGCAAGCATGGCGATGGCGGCCGGCTGATCAACACCGCATCCGGCCAGGCGCGGCAGGGCTTTATCTACACGCCGCATTATGCGGCGTCGAAATTCGGCGTCGTCGGCGTCACCCAGAGCCTGGCCAAGGAAGTGGCGAAGGAGAAGATCACCGTCAACGCGATCTGCCCCGGCATCATCGACACCGACATGTGGGCCTATAACGATGCCGCATGGGGCAAGTTGATGGGCGACTACAAGCCCGGCGAGCTGATGGCCGAATGGGTGAAGAACATCCCGATGGGCCGCGCCGGCAGCGGCGAGGACGTCTCCGGCCTGGTCAGCTTTCTCGCCAGCGACGATGCGGCCTACATCACCGGCCAGACCATCAATGTCGATGGCGGCCTGATCATGTCGTGAGAAACGACGCACGCCAACGCACTATCCGCTGGGATATGAAAGCCCCGTCGCTGCGTTCAGGCTGCTCGGGCGGCCCGTGCCAATCCATGCTCCACGAGCCGGTCGATGATTTCGGAATAGCTGACGCCGCTCGCCGCCATTGCCTTGGAATACATGCTGATATCGGTGAAGCCGGGGATGGTGTTGATTTCATTGACCAGGAATTGCATGTCCGGTGTCAGGAAAAAGTCGACGCGCGCCATCCCGTCACAGCCGACGGCTCTGAAAGCCCTTGCGGCCACGGCCCGCATGGCTGCCTCGACCTCTGGCGGCAGATCGGCCGGCACTTTAAGTGCCGCGCCGTTCTCGTCGATGTATTTGGCATCGTAGCTGTAGAAATCGTGGCTTTCGGCCGGCACGATCTCGCCTGGCCGCGAGACGAACAGGTCGCCTGCCGGGTCCTCCAACACGCTATATTCGATCTCGCGCCCACGAACGAATTCCTCGGCCAACAGCTTGCAATCGTGCCGGAAGGCTTCAGCAAGCGCTCCATCGAATTCCTGGCTGGCATGGACTTTTCTGACGCCGACAGACGATCCCTGACGCGCCGGTTTGATGAAGAACGGCAGGCCGAGTTCGCTTTCCAGTATGGCGAGGACAGGCGCCGCTCCTTCATGGATCGTCACTGAGCGCGCGATTGGCAGCCCCGCCGCTTCCAGGAGCCGTTTGGCGATGTCCTTGTCCAGCGCGGTTGCCGAACCCAGGATGCTGCAGCCGGCGAGCGGCACCCGAGCCACCTCCGCCATCCCCTGCACCGAGCCGTCTTCGCCATGAGGGCCGTGCAGTACGGGAAACAGGATGTCGATCTTCGGCAGGTCATAGGGCGTGCCGTCGGCCGGGATCGCCATCATCCGTCCGTGCCCGCCCGGAACCAGGCAAACTTCCAAACCGCCCGCAGGCTTTGCGAGCGTACCATCCTGGAAGCTGCTCAGCAGCCACTGTCCTTCGCGCGTGACGAAGATTGGGACGGCATCGTATTTGGCGGGCAGCAGCGCACGCATGACATTGGTTGCTGAAAGCACCGAAACGTCATGCTCGGCGGAACGTCCGCCAAAGAGCACGGCAATGCGCAGTCTGTTCAAGGAAGAGGTCATGAAAGCCTCGGATATGATCTGGTGTTGAAAGGTCACAAGCCGGCGGCGATCCCGCGGTTGGCGAAGAAGTAAGGCATTTTGGTCTGCGGCATTGTATCGGTACCCTGTCCTCGCGGCTCGCATACGGGATGACCGGCAACCTTGGCTTTTTTCGAACCGATCTGCGGGTCCATGTAAAAAGACGGGCCGTGAAATTGGCGCCGGCGTTATTCGTTGCGCGACGTGAACGTTGGTATATATAATTTCATCCCATGAAAGTGGCTCTGGGCGAGTTGCCGAGCCAACAGCCGAGATCATGGGACTTTGATGGTTTGCCCCTCAAGACCGGCGATCGATCCGTGGATGACTGCTTCGGCAGCAATCCTTCGGCAGTCATGACGCGGCCGGTCCCGCCACATCTTCACCAATTTTGGCACCACCCCCGTTTTGCGCCGGCATCCGCTTCGGCAGCATTGTGGCGCCTGCGGCCTTGCGCAACGACCAGCTTTTCCAACACAATCAAAAAAGACGCAAGAAGGGAACTAACGATAACGTCCACCAGAGCTTGACAGGAGAACAAGCATGTCACTTCGGAGCATGATTTCGAATTTCTCAATGGGAGCCTTAACACTTGCCGCAGCCGCACTGACATCTTCGGCCTATGCGGCAGCGCCGGAATCCAACGACCCGATCAAGATCGCATTGTTCGATTGGACCAGCGTCAATCTGAACGCCAAGATACTCGGCGGCATCCTCGAAAAGCTCGGCTACACCGTCGAATATCCGACCGCCGACTATCTCTCCAGCCTGACCACCGGCCTGACCAATGGCGACATCGATGTCGGCATGGAGTTCTGGGACACGACTGCCGGCGAAGCGATGAAGGCCTCGGACGCGACGGGGCAGACCGAACGCCTCGGCAAGCTCGGACCCAAGGCCAAGGAAGAATGGTGGTTTCCCGAATATATGAAAGAGAAATGCCCCGGCCTGCCGAACTGGGAAGCGCTGAAAGATCCGAAATGCGCCGAGGCCTTTTCGACGGCCGAAACCACACCGAAGGGGCGCTATCTCGGCGGCCCGGTGACATGGGAAGGTTTTGACGACGAACGCGTCGAGGCGCTGAAACTGCCCTTCACCGTCATCCATGCCGGCACCGATGCGGCGATGTTCGCCGAACTGGACTCGGCCTATCAGCGCAAGGCGCCGATCATGCTGTGGATCTATTCGCCGCATTGGGCGCCGGCCAAATACAAGGGCGAATGGGTCGAATTCCCCGACTATACGACAGAGTGCTACACCGACCCGAAATGGGGTGTGAACCCCGACGCGAAATATGACTGCGGCAAGCCGCATGGCGAGATCTGGAAATATTCCTGGGCCGGCATGAAGGACAAATGGCCTGTCGCCTACAAGGTCGCGAAAAACTACACGGTCGACACCGACGAGCTCAACAAGATGAGCGGCGAGATCGATCTCGAAGGCAAGACGCCGGAAGACGTCGCCGCCGCCTGGATCGCCGCCCACGAAGCCGACTGGAAAGCCTGGGCCGAGTGACCGTCTGACTGGAAATCCGACGACCCGGCCATCCGTGGCCGGGTCTCGATCCCGTGTTCCAGAAGGACGATCGCATGACCGATACGATTGAACAGGCGGCGAAAGCGGGCAACGATGCCCGCCCGATAAAGCTTGCCTGTCGCAATGTCTGGAAGCTGTTCGGGGCGGACGCGGCCGATTTCATCCGCCGGCGCGACGGCAAGGCCAGCCTGGCGGACATCGCCGCTGCCGGACTGGTTGGCGCGGTGCGCGCCGTCGATCTCGAAATCCGCCAAGGCGAGATCTTCATCATCATGGGACTTTCGGGGTCCGGCAAATCGACGCTGGTGCGCTGCATGTCGCGGCTGATCGAGCCGACCCACGGCAAGGTCGAGTTTGAAGGCAAGGACCTGCTCAAGATTTCCGATGCCGCGCTGATCGAGCTGCGACGCCACCGCATGGGCATGGTGTTCCAGAATTTTGCCTTGCTGCCGCATCTCAACGTACTGGAGAACATTGCCTTCCCCCTCGGCATCCAGGGGCAGGACCGGCCGACGCGCGAGAAGCGGGCCCGGGAAGTCATCGAGCTGGTCGGCTTGCGCGGTCGCGAGCATTTCTATCCGCGCGAGCTTTCCGGCGGCCAGCAGCAGCGTGTCGGCATCGCCCGCAGCCTCGCCACGAAGCCGGAAATCTGGTTCCTCGACGAGCCGTTCTCGGCCCTCGATCCGCTGATCCGCCGTGAGATGCAGGACGAGCTGATGCGGCTGCAGACCATGCTGCACAAGACCATCGTCTTCATCACCCATGATTTCGACGAGGCCATCCGGCTGGCCGACCGGATCGCCATCATGAAGGACGGCGAGGTCATCCAGATCGGCACGCCGGAAGAACTGGTGGTCAATCCGGCGACCGACTATGTCGCCGAATTCACCCGCGATGTCGATCGCGCCAAGGTGATATCGGCGCGCAGCCTGATGCGCGCCTGCGACGGCGCCGAGTACGGCGGCACGGTCGCGCCGGATGCCAAGATATCAAGTTTTTCGGCTGATATCGTCTCTGCCGGCAAGCCCTTCGCGGTGGTCAACGGCACCGGCAAGCCGATCGGCTTAGTCACGCCGCAGGCGGTGATCGATCTTCTCGCCGGCATAGAACGTCGTGGGGCCGGCGCATGACGGTCACGGCAAGCGCCAGCGCAGCGAGGCCCCGGCCGGTTCAGACCTGGCTGGCGATCTGGGCCTGCGCGCTCGCCGCCGTGCTTATTGTCTTCCTGCTGCAGGAAAGCCTGCCCTGGGCGGTCAATTACCCGGCCGGCGCGATCGTTCCTGTCGCAGACTGGGTCGGTGCGCTGATGAGCTGGGTGAAGTCGAACTTCTCCTGGCTGACCCGCTCGATCACCGCGGTGCTCGGCGTGCCGCTCGATTTCGCGCTCGGTCTTCTGGCCAAGAATTTCAAGATCGGCCATGGCGCGGATATGATCGTCTTGCCGCGCCTGTCCTGGGTCGGCGTCTGCGCTGCCGCCTACCTTGCCGGACGCGCCGCCGGCGGCTGGAAGCTGGGTGCGCTGGCCGGCGGCTGTTTTCTCTACATCGCGCTGTTCGGGCAGTGGACCAGCGCCATGCTGACGCTGGGCTTGATCTCGATCGCCGTGCCGTTTTGCATTGTCACCGGGCTGTTCGCCGGCATCTGGGCATGGCGCAAGCCTTGGGCGGAGAGGTTGTTGATCTCCCCTGCCCTCGATCTGATGCAGACGATCCCGACCTTCGCCTATCTGATCCCGATGCTGCTTCTGTTCGGCAACAGCCCGGTCTCGGCAATGATCGCGACGGCAATTTTCGCGACGCCGCCAATGGTGCGGGCGACGATGCTCGGCCTGTCGCGGGTGCCGTCGGAGATCGACGATTTCAGCGAGATGGCCGGCTGCACGGCACGGCAGAAGCTGTGGCGGGTGCTGTTGCCGTCGGCGCGGCCGACATTGATGGTCGGCGTCAACCAGGTCATCATGCTGGCGCTCAATATGGTGATCATCGCCTCGATGATCGGTGCCGGTGGGCTCGGCTATGACGTGCTTTTGGCGTTGCGCGCACTCAAGGTCGGCGAGGCCATGGAAGCTGGCCTCGCCATTGTCGCGCTGGCAATTGCACTCGACCGGCTGAGCCAGGCGATCGCGCACAATCACGCCAAGGGCAATGTCCGCCATCAGGCCAGCACCAATTTCTGGCGACGCTATCCCAATCTGACGCTGGCCGTCGCCATTCTCGCCGTCACCACGCTGCTCGGCCTGTTCGTGCCGGCCTTTGCCGCGGTGCCGAAAGCGATCACCTTGACCACCGCGCCTTTGTGGAAGGCGGCGGTGAACTGGATCACCATCAACTTCTTCGACACGATCGAAGCGTTCCGCGTGGCGCTGATCCTCAATATGCTGAACCCGGTGCGCGCCTTCTGCGAGGGCTTTCCGTGGCTGGGCGCGGTGTGTCTCCTCGGCCTTGCCGGCTACCAGCTCGGCGGCTTGCGCCTCGCCGCCCTGGTCGCGGCATTGACAGCGTTCTGCGCCGCCACCGGACTTTGGGAAAAGACCATGGCGACGGTCTATTTGTGCGGCATCTCGGCCTTTATTGCCTGCCTGATCGGCATCCCGATCGGGCTGATGGCATCGCGCAGCGACCGCTTCGAAAAGATCGTCACGCCGGTCATCGACACGCTGCAGGTGCTGCCGTCGTTCTGCTTCATCATTCCGGTGGTCATGCTGTTCAGGGTCGGCGACGTCACCGCGATGATCGCCACCGTCGCGTTCGCCGTGGTGCCGGCCATCCGCTATACCAATCACGGCATCCGGCAGGTGCCGCCGGCGCTGATCGAGGCGGCGAAGGTTTCGGGCTGCACCAGGCGCCAGACCTTCTTTCGCGTGCAGCTGCCGCTGGCGTTGCCCGAGATTATGCTCGGCGTCAACCAGACCATCCTGATGGCGCTGGCGATGATTATCATCTGCGCCATGGTCGGCACGCGCGATCTCGGCCAGGAGGTGTTCATCGCCCTGTCCAAGGCCGATTCCGGTCGCGGCATCGTCGCCGGCCTGGCCATCGCCTTCATCGGCATCGTCGCAGACCGGCTGTTCAACGCCTGGACGGCGAAGGCGAGAGCGAGGCTGGGATAGCCAAAATCAAAACTCAATCAGCTGGCTGTCGCAAATGGCGCGGCGGTGATGAGCTACCGACCCCCTTATGCCTAGAGACATAGCCCTTTGTGATTATTGCTCTCTCTTGCCTAACAGCATAGCGCTGTGATGGGTCGGGTAGGCTCAGCAGGAGGGTACAATGTCTAAACGCGTTCCTTTTACTCCCGGCGATCTGGTGGATCATCAATGGGGTACCGATGACATCCTCACTAGCGACCTGGCTACAGCTATCTTAATCGGCGATGCTGGCGGCAGCATGTTCGATTTCTCTAAGGGCGGCAACGACACCTTCACGGCGCTGCCAATCTCCACAACCACTACTGCCTACGGTGATGCTGGCGACGATATGTCGGACCACAGCAAGGGCGGCAACGACATTTTCACGGGCGCCTCGCTAGGCACCTACACTTTCTACGGTGATGCCGGCGGCAACATGTTCGGTCACGCCCAGGGCGGCGACGACAGTTTTAGGGCCGAGGGCGACTCCTTCAACACTTTTTACGGCGACGCCGGCGGCGACATGTCTGACCACAGCAAGGGCGGCAACGATACCTTCAGCAGTGAAGTGGGTCGACGGGTAGACAACACGTTCTACGGTGACGCCGGCGGCAACATGTTCGGCTTTGCTCAAGGCGGTGACGACACTTTCCTGACCCAAACTAAACAAGGAGCTGACCACACCTTCTACGGTGATGCGGGCGGCGAAATGTCGGATCACAGCAGGGGCGGCAACGACACCTTCCAGGGCTCCAGGCAGGCCACCAACACTTTCTTCGGTGACGCCGGCAGCAACATGTCCGGCAATGCGCAGGGCGGCGACGACAGTTTCACGAGCAGGACCGACTCCAACAACACTTTCTACGGTGATGCCGGCGGCAATATGTCGGACTACAGCAAGGGCGGCAACGACACGTTCACGGGCGCCTTCTTTTCCACCAGCACTTTCTTCGGCGATGCCGGCGGTGACATGTCGGACCATGCTCAGGGCGGCGACGACCATTACACGGATCTGGGTGGGGCGATCCCGAACAAAACCCTCTTTGGCGATGCGGGCGGTGATCTTTCCGGTTTTGCCAAAGGCGGCAACGACAACTTCACGAGCGCTGGTGGGTCCCAGATAAGTTTCTACGGTGACGCGGGCGCCAACATGTCCGACCACGCTCGCGGTGGCGACGACGTGGCCGTGCTGCAAGGCACTCATAATTTGGGGTATGGCGATGCGGTCACGATGCTCGGCAGCGCTGTGGGCGGCAATGATTCCCTGACTGGTGGCGACAGGAACTCCGGTCCGGATGTTCTAAGCGAGTTGTACGGCGACGCCCTCGCTATGTCCGGTTCCGCCAGAGGCGGCAACGACATTCTTACCGGGGGCCACAACAGCGAAAGCGGCCAGGTCCGCAACTTCCTGTGCGGCGACGCTCTACAAATGTCCGGTTCGGCTCTGGGCGGAAACGATACCCTGTACGCCGGGAGCGCGGCACCCGGCTGCACCGTCATCAACGACATGTGGGGTGACGGGCAACTGAGCGAACTGGCTCAGGGCGGCAGAGATCAATTCATTTTCAAGGACGATGGTTCAATGACGGTCGGTACCCAAAACACCATCTACGACTTCAGCCAGACCCAAGGCGACACCATTGTATTTAGTGGCGTGGAGGACGTGCAATCGTTCGATGATCTCACAATTGCGCAAAGTGGAACCGACACCATCATTACCGCAGGAGTCGATCAAGTTACTCTCGCGAACTTTACAAGCCCGCTGACGACGAGTGACTTTTTGTTTGTCTGAAAGCGAAGCTCTTATCGCATTCGAAGAGGGGAATGCGTGAGAATTCGTTGAGCATCGTCGCGCGGCCGGTCGCCCCAATAATGCTCGACCGGCCGATCGACAATCCCAGCCGCAAGTATGGATCAAGCGGCCAGGAATCTCTCGGTCAAACGAGCCCAGAGCGCTGCGCCGACGGTCAGATTGCCGTCGTTGAAATCATATTTCGAGCTGTGCAGGATGGCTGAATCCTCGCCGTTTCCGAGGCGCAGGAAGCAACCGGGTTTGTGTTCGAGGAAATAAGAAAAATCTTCGCTGCCGGGGATCAACGGGCAGACGGACACCTTGTCCTGACCGACGAGTTCGACAGCGATGTCTGTCGCAAAGGACGTCTCGCGCTCGGAATTGACCACCACCGGGTAGCCGCGCTCGTAATCGATCTCGACCGTTGCGCCATGCGCCTGCGCCACAAGTGCTGCGATATTGCGAATACGCTGTTCGAGCGTGTCTCGGATCTCGGCCGAGAAGGAGCGGACGCTCAGCGTGATTTCGGCGTGTTCCGGGATGACGTTGGAGGCCGTGCCTCCGTGAATGGTGCCGACGGTGACGACAGCCGTCTCGATCGGGTTGACGTTGCGCGACACAACCGTCTGCAGGGTCATGACGATGTTGGCGGCAGCGACGATCGGGTCGACCGTCAGGTGCGGACGCGAGGCGTGGCCGCCACGCCCGGCGATCCTGATGGTGACAGTATCGCTCGCCGCCATCAGCGGCCCGGCGCGCATCAGGAACGAACCCGTCGGCGCGCCCGGGTGGTTGTGCAGCCCGAATATCGCATCGCAGGGAAAGCGCTCGAACAGGCCGTCGGCGATCATCGCCTGCGCCCCGCTCCCCTTGCCGGCTTCCTCGGCCGGCTGGAAGATAAGGTTCACCGTGCCGTTGAAATGCCGTGTGCGCGCCAGGTATTCGGCGGCGCCGAGCAGCATCGTGGTGTGGCCGTCATGACCGCAGGCGTGCATCTTGCCGCTGGCCTGGCTGGCATAAGGGAGATTGGTAGCTTCGGTGATCGGCAGGGCGTCCATGTCGGCACGGATGGCGATGCTGCGGCCGCTGCCCTGGCGCAGGCGGCCGACGACCCCGAGCCCGCCGACATTGCGCGTCACCTCATAGCCCCAGCTTTCGAGCCGTTCGGCAACGTATGCAGCCGTTTCGTGCTCCTGGAATGAAAGCTCGGGATGCGCGTGCAGGTGCTGGCGGGCCGCTGCAAGCTCGGCGGCCTTGTCGGCGAAGTCGGAAATGTCGGCGAACTGGTTGGAGGTCTTTGGCATGGGAGGTCCTTTGCCGGCCGAGCAGGTGCCGCGCCGGCTTTGCTTTTAGATGAAACGGCTTAAGAAAGCCCGCGTGCGCGGGTGCCTGGGTTTGGCGAGAACCTCATCAGGAGGCCCGGCCTCGATCACATTGCCGTCGTCCATGAACACCACCCGATCCGCCGCTTCGCGGGCGAACCCGATCTCATGCGTGACCACGATCATGGTCAAGCCCTGCCTGGCGAGATCGCGCATGGTGGCGAGCACCTCGCCGACCAGCTCCGGATCGAGCGCCGACGTCGGCTCGTCGAAGAGCATCAATTTCGGGCGGATGGCGAGCGCACGGGCGATGGCGACGCGCTGCTGCTGGCCGCCTGAAAGCTGGCGCGGATAGGCGTCGATCTTGTCGGCAAGACCGACACGGGTCAGCAGTTCGCGGGCGTAGCCGATGGCCTCCTTGCGGTTCTCCCGGTGAACGCCGACCGGAGCCTCGATGACATTCTGCAGGGTCGTCATGTGCGGATAGAGATTGAACTGCTGGAACACCATGCCGATCTTGCGCCGCTGCGCGGCGATCGCGCGGTCGGAAAGCTTGTCGAGGCGGCCGTCGTGCAACCGGTAACCGATCTGCTCGCCGTCCACCTCGATCGACCCCTGGTCGATCGCCTCGAGATGATTGATGCATCGCAGGAAGGTCGACTTTCCGGAGCCGGACGGTCCGAGAATGACCACCACCTCGCCAGGCGCGACGTCCAGATCGATGCCCTTCAGCACCTCGAGCGGGCCGAAGGCCTTGTGAACGTTGCGCGCCCGGACCAGGGGCGTGTCATACGCGCTCATTGGCGGCCTCCAGGGTGGCGGTCGCCGTCTTCTCGCGCGCGCCGCGGTCGCCGCGGCTGTAGTGGCGTTCGATCGCGCCTTGCGCGACATTGAGGACCGAGGTGATCAGCAGGTACCACAGCACTGCAACCATCAGCAGCGGAATGATTTCGAAGGTGCGGTTGTAGATCGACTGCACCGAGTAGAGCAGGTCGGCCATGGCGATGACGCTGACAAGCGACGTTGCCTTGATCATGCTGATCAGCTGATTGCCGGTCGGCGGCACGATCGACCGCATCGCCTGCGGGATGATGATGCGCCGCAAGGCCCGCGCGCGGGTCATGCCGAAGGCTTCAGCCGTTTCGGCCTGTCCCTTGTCCACCGACAGCAGCCCGCCACGGATGATCTCGGCCATGTAGGCGGCCTCGTTCAGCGCCAGACCAAGAACGGCGGCCGTCAAAGGCGTGATCAGGTCGTTGGTGTTCCAACTGGCGAAGCCAATGGAAATGCGCGGAAACAGCGTCGAAAGGTTGTACCACAGGATCAATTGCACCAGCAGCGGCGTTCCCCGGAAGAACCAGATGAACAGGCCGGAGAGAAGGGATGCCAGCCTGTCGTTCGACATGCGCGCGATGGCGAGCAGCAGGCCGAGCACGATACCCAGGATCATCGCCACGACCGTCAGGCCGAGCGTTACGGAAAGCCCCTGCATGACCGTCGGATCGAAGAAATACTGGGCGACGACCGGCCAGCCGAAATTCGGGTTGACTGCAACGATATAGGCGAAGCCGGCCGCCACGGCGACGATGAACGCCCAGAGCGCCAGCCGGACGAGCGGAAACGGCCGGTGGGCTCGTTTGACGTCGCGCAGCGCGTCCTCGGGATGTCGCGGCAGCCCGGCCGCGTAGGCAGCGGTGGCGTCGGTCATGGCAGCCTCTACTGGCCCTGGTTGATGCCTGGCGCATCGATCATGTTCTTCTCGAGGCCCCACTTCTTCATGACCGCGGCGTAGGTGCCGTTCTTCATCAGGATATTGAAGGCGTCGAGCAGCACGCCGCCCAGCGGCGAGCCCTTCTTGACGACGGCGCCTTGATAGATGTCCTTGAAGCCGTTGGCCTGGCCGACCCCGGCGAGTTCCAGCTGGCCCTTCGCCTGCTCGACGAAATAGGTCAGCGGCGCCTGCGAGGAGAAGAATGCGTCGGAGCGTTTCGACCGGACGGCCAGTATCGAGCTCGGCTGGTCGGTGAAGGATTGCACCTCGACGGCCGGCTTGCCCCCCTCGGTGCATTTCTGCGCCTGCTGCTTGATGACCTTTTCGGCCGAGCCACCCGACATGACGGCGATGCGCTTGCCGCACGCGGTGTCGAGCGAGGTGATGCCTTGCGGGTTGCCCTTCTCGACGGCGAAGACGACGTATTCGCGCACCCAATCGATGAAGTCGTTGGATTTCTGCCGGTCGGGATAGTCGCCGACAGGCCCCATCGCGAACTGATAACGGCCGGCATTGATGCCGCTCAGCAAAGCCGGCAGGCCGGCGACCGAGGCATGATCGATCTCGACACCGAGCAGCTGGCCGATGGCGTCGGAAATGTCCTTGGTCGCCCCCGACAGTTCGGTCCCGGTGACGATCTCATAGGGCGGGAACGAGCCGTTGTTGACGGCTGTGATCTTTCCCGCCGTGCGGATCTCTTCCGGCAGCCGGGCCCGCAAATCCTCGTTCACCGATTGCTTCTGGATATCCTGGGCAAAGCTGGCCTGCGCCAGCATGGTGACGAGCGAGGCGAATATGAAGCTGATTGTCCTCATGGCATTCTCCTTCGTGTTCTTCGTTGTGCGTTGTCAGGCTGCGGTGGCCCGCGATCTGGCCTCGAAAGGAAACAAGGCTTCGGCGGAAATCGGTTCCGCCAGAATGCCCTGGGCATGGAGCTCGGTGACGAAATCCTCGATCATGCGCCGGTTGGCCGGCAGGCCGCTGGCGTTCCAGGAGGCAGGCAGGTCGCGTCCCGTGTGGAGCAGCTCCTCGAGGATCCAGGGCGAGGTGTCGGCATATTTTCGGCGCTTGCCCGTCCAGACGCGCTGGCTTTCGTCGATCAGCCTGGCGAGTTCCTGCGGCAGCCAGGGGTGCTCCCTGACCAGGGCGGCCTTGACGGCGACCAGATGCATGCCCGGGACATAACCGACGTCGGCGAAATAGGCGCGTTCGGCCGCGCGAAAATCGCGCAGCACTTGCCGGAAGCCGGAAGCCGGGCCGAAAAAGCCGTCCGGCATGAAGGGCGTGAAAACGGCGTCGAGCTCGCCTTGCGACAGCAGCTCCATCATCGGGCGCTCGCCTGGTGCTGCTTCGATGCGCCCCGGCCTGCCGAATCCGTCGAGGCGGTCGGCGATCGGGTGCCCCGATGTCAGCCTGCCGGCAAACCAATAGGCATCCTCGACGCCGACGCCTTCCCGGCGAAGCGCCGCGCGCGTCCATGTGTTACCGGAATCGCGCCAGCCGGTCACGCCGATGCGTTTGCCGGCAAGGTCGGAAAGCCGTTCCAGCGGGCTGGTCTCGACCGTTATGATGCAGCGATGGCGAAAGCCGCGCATGATGAAGCACGGTAGTCCAACCACCGTATCGACGCCCGAAGCCATGGCCGACACATAACGGCTGAATGAGACCTCCGCCGCATCGTAGTGCGGATCGGTACCGATATCCGCGATCAGCGTGGCGACACGATCAACCTTCACCGACAAGCGGCTCGAAGTAACGTCACCCAGCACCAAAGGGGTGAGATAGTCCCAATCGCGGGTGGCTACAGTGATGGAAACGGGCATCGGCATGAACTTCAACGCTATGTTTGACCGGCGATTGGTAAATGTTTATTTTTGGCCGACCAATGTTATTATGTTATTGAACATTAGCTTTAATGGTCGCGGGTGCCGATGGATTTCGATGCAGGATGGTTCGCTGATCGCCTTGGCGACCGCACGATGCGCGGCATCGCGCGCGAGACCAGTGCGCTGATCAGAAGCGGCGCGCTGCCTGTCGGCGCAAAGCTTCCGCCGGTGCGCGATCTGGCCTATGTGCTTGGCGTCAGCCCGGCGACGGTCTCGCAGGCGTGGAGCGAGTTGCGGCGCTACAAGATCATCGGCGGCCGCGGACGCAACGGCACCTGGATCATGGGCAACCGCTTTGCCGCCCGGCCCGAGCGCCACATGAGCGGCGGCAATTACGGACAGGATGTTCTGAACCTGGCGATCGCGGAGCCCGATGTGAGGCTCTTGCCGCCGCTCGACATCGCGCTGGCGCATGGTGCGCGCGCCGAAAAGCTCAACAGCTACGAGCGGGTGCGCATCCTGCCCGAGCTGGAGGCCGCAGTGCGCCCGTCATGGCCGTACGATCCCGGCGCGTTCCTGGCCACCAATGGCGGTTACAACGCCATCTACACCTTGCTGCATGCGCTGGTCCCGCCGGGGGCGCCGGTGGCCATCGAGAACCCGACGGCGCTTCGCCTGCTCGACATCCTCGAGGATCTCGACGTGCCGATCATCCCGGTAGACTGCGACAACGACGGTCCCTTGCCGGATGCACTTGCCAACGCTCTGCGGCAGCGGCCCGTCGCGTTCCTGTTCCAGCCGCGCGTCCATTCGGTTACCGGCGCCTGCATGTCGTCGGCGCGGCTGGAAGTCATCGGCGACCTGCTCGCCGGCACCGACGTGCTGATTGTCGAAGATGACGGCGTCGGCGATATAGCCTCGGCGCCGCGCATTTCGCTTGGCCGGCGTTTTCCCGATCGCGTCATCCATATCCTGTCCTATTCCAAGACCCATGGCCCGGATCTGCGGCTCGCCGTGCTATCCGGATCGGCGACGATCGTCGAGCAGATCCAGTCCTACCGCAGCTTCAGCTCGGGATGGACCAGCCGCATCCTGCAGGCAGCCACCGCCTGGCTGCTGCAAGACCCGGCCACGGCCGCCCTGGTGGAGCAGGCGAAGGAGGTATACCGCGGCCGTCGCGAACGGCTCGCCGGCGAACTGGCCAAACGCAACGTCGCGATCGACGCCGGACATGGGCTCAGCGTCCTCATTCCCGTTGCCTCGGAACCTTATGCGATGGTCACGCTGGCTGCACATGGTATCGCGGTCCATGCCGGGGCGAAGTTTTCGACCGGAAAGACCAGCGCCGTGCGCGTCGCGACCAGCATCCTGAGCGAGGAGTACCTCGAGCACGCCGCAAATTCCCTGGCGCTGGCAGCCGATCCGGCGCGGGAGGTTAGCTAAAGGGTCAGCTGCTCCGACGGATAGTTGGCGACTGGCCATATACAGACCCTGTCTTCTTTCGCGTTCAACTGCCGCTGGCCGGTCCCGAGATCATGCTCGGCGTCAACCAGTCCGTCATGGTGGCGCTGGCGATGATCATAAGATCTCCCTGATCCGCCGTTCACCGAGAGGAGGCTGCAGGTTTAGGCGGGGCGTTTCCACGGCCCGCGTTGGAGCTTTCCACGCTGACGCACACGCCTGCTTCCATACCGCTGGCCGATGACAGTTTCGAAGAGGTCCTTCGAGGGCAGAAACATGTCGAATCGTCAATCACCACCAACTGGAGGCAGGGAGGTTCGGGACGGCGCAATACGGCTGCGCGGCCTGTTGGCTGCGGCCGGCGCCACGACCGCCATGGCGTTCGGATTTGGCAGCCTGGCGCTCACATCCGTCTTCATCAGACCGCTTGAGGCGGAGTTTGGCTGGTCGCGAGCCGACATCAGCCTTGTCTACACGCTATCAAGCGTCGGCATGGCGTTGGGCGGGCTGTTCTGGGGCCGGCTGTCGGACCGCCTGAATGTCAAAAGCCTGCTGTTCATCGGCTCAGCTGGCATGGTGATCGCGCTCGCCGCGCTTTCCTCCGCCTTTTCGCTCTGGCAGATCTATGCGGCCAACTTCGCTTTGGGCGGGCTAGGCTTTGCCTGTCTATACGCGCCGGTACTTGCAGTGACCGGACTCTGGTTCGACCGCCGCCGCGGCCTGGCGATAGGGATCGTCACAGCAGGCGGAGCCCTAGGCCAAGGCATAATGCCCTACGCCGCAAATGCCTTGATCGACGGCGTCGGCTGGCGCCTCGCATACGCGATTATGGCTGTGGCGACGATGGCTGCGCTGGCGATCTCCATGCCGGCGGTTCAGGCGCCGCCCGTCAGTGAGGTCCTTCCCGCGCCGGTGCGTTTTTTAGCAAAGCCAGGGTTCCAAGGTGGCCGCCTTTCCCCGGTGACGCTGCTATCTGCCGCAGCCTTCCTCTGCTGCGCCTGCATGGGCGTCCCGCTGATGCACCTCACGAGCTTCGTCACGGCTGTGTGCGGGTCTTCGGATGTCGGATCGCTCAGCCTGCTGACCGCCATGCTGTTCGGCGCCGTCGGGCGGATCGCGTTCGGGCTCCTCGCCGACCGGGCAAGCAATCTTGCCGCCTATGCCCTGGCGTCGTTTATTCAGACGGCATGCGTTGCGATTTTTCCCGCGCTGGACCAGCAGCTGAGCCTGCTGGCGCTGTCGGCGGTTTTCGGCTTCGGCTTCGCCGGGAACATGACGTGCCTGATCCTTTGCGTGCGCCAGTTTGCGCCAGCCGAACGCTTTGGCCAGTCACTCGGCATCGTCATGCTGATCGCCTGGCTGGGCATGGGCGTGGCCGGCTATTTCGGCGGTTTCGTCTATGACAGCTTCGGCAGCTATGGGCCCGCTTTCCTGGTGGCATCTGTCGCAGGCGCGGCCAATCTCGTGGTTCTGGGCGTATTGGCGGCATCATCCGGCGCGAGAGCGCAGGTCCCATGCGGCCGCCTTCCGGACCCTGCGATGAGGCGCTGATTCAAACGTCGAAATCCATTTTAATTCCACGTTGGTTCGAACGCTGCAAACCACGGCCTTCCTGCCAACCTCAGAGATCGAAGAGGGCGGAGCACCGTCATCACCAGGCAAGGACAGCTGAGATGAGCAGTATCTACGACAGCATTCTCGACACGATCGGCGACACGCCGGTCGTCCGCCTTTCCCGCATCAACAATGGTGCCGCTTCGCTCTATGCCAAGATCGAGGCGTTCAATCCTGGCGGCTCGGTCAAGGACCGTCTTGCCGCAGCGATCATCGAAGAAGCGGAGAGTTCGGGTGCACTTCGGCCTGGCCAGACGGTGATCGAGGCGACGAGCGGCAACACGGGCATCGGACTTGCCATGGTTTGCGCGCGGAAAGACTATCCTCTCGTCATCGTAATGCCGGAGAACGCCAGCCTCGAACGCCGCAAGCTGATGCGTTTCTTCGGTGCCAAGGTCGTGTTGACCCCTGCTGTCGAGCGCGGCAGCGGCATGCTCGCCAAGGCGTTCGAGCTGGCCGGAGCGCACGGCTGGTTCCTCTGCCGGCAATTCGAGACGCCCGTCAACGCCGATGTCCATGCCCGCACGACAGCGCTCGAAATCCTCGCGGCGTTCCAGGACCGTCCACTCGATTACTGGGTCACCGGCACCGGGACCGGCGGAACGCTGGCCGGTGTGGCGCGAGTACTCAAGCGCGAGCGCCCGCAAACGCGGATCATCGTCTGCGAGCCCGACAATTCGGCGCTGCTGTCGAGTGGCATTCCCCAAGCTTTCGACGAACACGGACTGCCCACGCGGGCGCACACTCGCTTCCGGCCACACCCGATGCAGGGCTGGAGCCCTGATTTCATTCCGCTGATCGTCGGCAACGCGATGGCTGACGGTCTTGTGGACGAAATCTTGCCCGTTTCAGGCGCCAGCGCTTTGGAAGCTGCGCGCCGGCTTGCGACGGAAGAAGGAATACTGGCGGGGATCTCTGGCGGGGCTACCTTGAGCGGCGCACTGGAAATCGCTGGACGCGTCGGACCGGACCGGAACGTGCTCTGTATGTTGCCTGACACGGGCGAGCGGTATCTCAGCACGATTCTGTTCGATCACATCAGCGAGGAAATGTCGCCCGCCGAAGAGGCGATCTCTCGCTCCACACTCGGCTACCGCTTCGACCGGCCGCCGTCCTTCGCCCTTTCATCGGCGCCCGTGAACGAAATCCAAATCGATCAGTCGGCGCATGCGTTTGTCGATGAGGCGATCTATGATCCGGAGCATCCGGTGGTCATATTCGCCCTGACATGGTGCGAATTCTGCTGGACGGTAAGAAAGCTTTTCGACCGTGCCGGAATCGCCTACAGGTCCATCGACATCGATGCTCCGGAATTCCAGAAGAACGGCCGGGACGGGGAAATCCGCAAGGCTCTGAGGGCCCGGATCGGTTCGCCTACAATTCCGCAGGTCTTTGTCGGCGGCGAGCATATCGGTGGTTGCATGGATACGCTTGCGGCCTGGCGGGACGGCACGCTCGCCGCCCGGCTGGAGTTCGTTGGCGCAAACTACACGCCCGGCGCATGCGCAAATCCCGAGAGCCTGCTGCCCCGATGGGTGCGCGCGGCAGCGTGAGACCCTGCCTCCGGCCCTTTCAGAGTGCGGTCGCCACTATCAAAGCGAGCCGGAACGGGCGTGATCCCGTTCCGGCTCGGCATTCATGTGGACTTGTCCGTGTCGGCCTTCCCACGAAGGGAAGGCAAATCAGAGCGCAGGCGGAAACCTCACGCTTCCGGAAACGAACGCTTTCGGCAGCGGCACGGACTTGATACAATCCATGGCTAATTTAGCAGCGACTGGGATTGGCAAAGTGTCGCTCGAAATTCGCGTTCTCGGAGATCTGACCGTCCTTCGCCTTGGCGAGGTCGTTTCCTTGCCGCCTTCGAAAAAGACGCGGGCTCTACTGGCCTATCTTGCGCTCGTAGAGCGCCCGCAGCGGCGCGAGCGCCTTTGCGAGATGTTCTGGGAGGTACCGGACGATCCTCGCGGCGCCCTGCGCTGGAGTCTCTCGAAGATCCGACAGGTCGTCGACCTCGGGAACGGCGAGATCCTGCAAGCCGACCGCAATGCAGTTCGCCTGAACACCAGCGAAGTCGTGCTGGACATCGCGCCGCTCCGGGGCCTCGGCGGTCGTGACATAGAGGCTCTCGAACCGGAGAAACTGGAGGCCCTCGCCTTAGCGTTCCGCGGCCGTTTCCTGGATGATCTTTCACTGCCGCGCTGTCCGGAATTCGAAGCCTGGCGCATTGCGACCGCCGACGAACTGCACGTGACGCATCTGCGCATCCTTCGGGTGCTGGTCGACCGGCTTGAGCCGGCGCGGGCACTTCCGTACGCGCATGTCCTGGACGGGTTGGAGCCTGGGGACGAGGCTCTTCGAGCGGACATCCGCCGGCTGAGCGAGGCAGCACGGCAATCCGCCATGGTCCAGAGCCGCGCTTCGAGAACCGACATCGGGGTCGCTCCCGCCGATGAAAACGTCCCTCCGACGCGTGTTTTGCCTGCGTCGGAGATACAGCTTGCCTCTCCGCCGGAGCGAACCCTTGCGCAGGAGATTCGCCGGTGCACGACGCCCGACGGCGCGCGCTTGGCCTATTCCTTGAGTGGTCAAGGTCCGCCTTTGGTAAGGGCCGCCCACTGGATGTCCCATCTCGAGCTCGAATGGGACAGTCCGGTGTGGAAGCATTGGATCGAGGGCCTCTCCGCGCACTACCAGCTGATACGCTACGACCAGCGCGGCAACGGCCTGTCGGACCGGTATCCCGCCGACCTGTCCTTCGAGGCCATGGTTGCCGACCTGGAGAGCATCATCGATGCCGCTGGTCTGCGCCGCGTTTCCCTGCTTGGCATTTCCCAGGGGTGCGCCGTTTCGATAGCCTATGCCGTCCGGCATCCAGAGCGTGTGGCGGGGATGGTGCTGTATGGCGGATTTACCAAAGGTTGGCGCAAACGGGGCAATCAGCGCGAAATAGCGCGTCGCGAAGCGATGGGAGCGCTGATTCAGGAAGGCTGGGGCCAAGATGACCCGGTGTTCCGGCAAATGTTCACCTCCCTCTTCATTCCGGAAGCAACGCCGGAACAGAGGAATTGGTATAACGAGTTGCAACGCAATACCGTCTCGCCGGAGATTGCCCATCGCATCTTCGAGGAAGGCGCCGTCATTGACGTTGACGAGCTGTTACCGCGAGTCCGCGTCCCGACCCTGGTGATGCATGCCACGGGGGACGCGGTCATTCCATTCGATCATGGCCGGGCGATGGCCGGCAAAATCCCCGGCGCGCGTTTCGTTGCGCTAGACAGCGTCAACCACGTGCTGCTTGGCCACGAACCGGCATTCGCGACCTTCGTCGACGAAACGCGTCGTTTCCTTGCCGACCCCGAACAGACGCAGCAACTGGCAGGCCCTCCGGCGTCCTTGGGAATCAACCGCTCTCGGCAATACATAACAGTGCTGGCCGCGGAAGTGGTCAGTCCCATGCATCTCCTCGAAACGGAGGATCCGGAAGTGGCGATCCGCGAATTCCAGCCCGTCGAGGATCGGGTGGTAGAAGTCGTGGAGAGCCATGGCGGCGTCGTCACGTCGGCTGCTGACGGGACAATCACCGCAGCATTCGGCCTCGCTCGCGCCACCGAGGATCACGCTTATCTTGCATGCCGCGCCGCGCTTGCGGCCAAGCTGGCAGTGGAGGAGCTTTCCCAGGGCGGGATCCAGTTGAGGGCCGGAATAGACACCGGCGAGGTGATCGTACGGCAGCAATGGACGACCAAAGCCAGCAAGGTTGAACTGGCCGGAGCCGCGCCGCGTGCGGCCAACCGGCTGATGCGTGCCTTGCACCGTGCGACGATCGCCGCGACAGGCCGGGCGCGCGCAGCCGCTGGAGGCTATGTGCAGATGCACCGCTTAGCGCATTCGGAGCATCCGCAACTTGGCCACGAGGAACGCATTTACGAGCTGTTGGGCGAAAATCACGCTTTGTCGCGCTGGCACCTGAGGGCCAACCGCGGCCTCACCGGACTGGTGGCGCGCGAGCTCGAGCTGAAAATCCTGCTTGCAACCTGGCGCCGGGTCAGGGAGGGCCACGGCCAGGTCGTCGGGATCGTCGCCGACCCCGGCATGGGCAAGTCGAGGCTTGCCCATGAATTTCTCTCCCTCGACGAAGTGGCCGGTTTTACTGTGCTTGAATGTGGCGGACTGGAGTTTGATTCATCAGTTACTCTGGGCGCTGTAAAGAAGCTGCTGCTCTCGGCTTGTGGCATTCGCGGCGAAGACGGCTTGGCGGAAGCCCAGCGCCTGTTTGCCTTCAAACGGGCTGAACTGGACCTGGATCCGAGTCATACGGCGCCGCTTTCCTTCCTCGCGGACCTGCCGGTCGACGATTCTTCCTGGTGGCATCTCGATGCGCGGAAGCGGACCTCACGGGTATCCGAGGCGATGAGCGCATTTCTCGTTGCCTTGAGCCGGGCCTCGCCCGTAGCCGTGCTTATTGAGGATCTGCACTGGATCGATGCCGAGAGCGAGGCCGTAATGAACAGGCTGGTCGAGGTCATGGGCGCCAACCGTATCATGCTGCTCGCCACCTACAGGCCGCAGTACCGGCACGAATGGAACCGCCGCGGCTATTTCCAGCAGATAAGGTTGGAGCGGTTCGCGCGGGACGAAATGGAGCAGTTCCTCACCGAATTGCTGGGATCCGATCCCAGCTTGGGGGAACTGCGGCAATCGCTTGCCGAGCGGGCCGAGGGCACGCCGCTATTCCTGGAAGAAATGGTGCGCGGACTGGTTGCGGACGGTGCACTTGCCGGCCAGTCCGGCCGCTACGAGCTCAAGAGACCAGTGGATTCCATCACCATCCCGTCGACGGTTCAATCGCTCATTGCCGCACGTATCCAGCAGCTGGGTGACTCGGAAAGGCAGGCACTCCAACTCGCTTCGGTTATCGGCAAGAATGTCCCGTATCCCCTGCTGAGGGCACTCTCGCCGCTCTCGGAGGCGGAGCTGGGGGTATGCCTGGCCAAACTGCAGAGTTTGGAATTCCTGTTCGAGGTCCAGAGCTATCCTCACGTGGAGTATACGTTCAAGCACGCGTTGACGCTCAAGGTGACCTACGAATCCCTGCTGGGGGAGGACCGAAAAAGGCTGCATCGGGCTGCATTGGTTGCGATGGACAGACTCTATGCCGGATCGCTGAACCACCATATCGAGGAACTGGCCGAACACGCGCTTCGTGCCGAGGCATGGGAACCGGCCGCGGATTATCTGCTGCAAGCGGCGGGTCGGGCCGAGGAACGCTCGGCCTATTCCGCCGCGGTCCAGTTCCTCGAAAACGCCCGCAAAGCAGTCGCCGCGCTGCCCCGAAATCCGAAAACCCTCGCCCAGGCGATCAACCTGCGGGTGCGGATGCGGCCCGCCTACGGCGCCCTGGGTGCCTATCGGAAGGCGCTGCCGCAGCTGTTGGAAGCGCGCGAACTGGCCATGGAACTGGGCGATCCGCAACTCATCTCCGACGTGTTGCTCCACTTGAGCTATCTCAACAGCTCCCACGGCCGCTACGAGGAGGCGCTGGAACCGGCCGACACACTCAAGCGCGGCGCGACGGCAAATGGCGTGCAGCGCTGCATAAGCGAGTCGGATCTGGCAGCCTCACAGGCGCTTCTGATCCGCAGCGAGGCGCGGCAGGTGCTGGAACGGCTTGTTCCGCATGAGGAGAGGTTCACCAAAGCTTGGCGTCTGGAGCGTTTCGGACAGCTCGGTGCGCGTGCGGTTTGGTACCTGGGGCACCGCGCGCAGGCGGAAGCGCGGCTTGGCCGGTTCGATGATGCGGAACGTTCGCTTGCCGAACTGCAGAAGGTCGCCGCCGAAGTGGCGCGCCCGATCGATAGCTGCGCGGCCGCCTATTTCACCGGTGTGGTGGGCGTCCTGCGCGGCCCCGAGCCGGCGCTTGTCGAGGCGCTGCAATTGTGGTCCTCCGAAGCCGCTACCAGCGCATCTATCCTACTCCGGCCATGGCTGTTGACCGTGCTCGGGCATGCGGAATTCCTGCTCGGCCGCAACCACGACGCGGGCGCCACCTTGGAAATGGCGGTGACCGAGGCTGAGCGGCTCGATCTTGCCCAGTTCGAATGTCACGCGCGCGCGGTGCTCGCATGCGTGCGTGCGCGCCTGTATGAGCCGGAAGCTGCGGCCAATCTCGGCCATGCGCTCGAGCTTGCGCGGGGACGCGGCGACCCGTGGAGCGAGATCATCGTACTACGCGGTCTTGCGGAACTGAAATCTTCCAGATCGGCCATTAGTTGGCTCGAACAGGCCTGCAGCCTTGCCAGGCGGGTTGAGCTACGGCCAGAGCTTGCCCGCTCCTTGCTAGCTCTCGGGCTCGCGAAGCGGCGCGGCAAGATCGCTGGCGTGGATGCCACTCTCGCGGAAGCGGCCAAGCTCTACACAGAAATGCAGATGCGGGAGGATTTCTCCGGCATGGAGGAGCCGACCGGAAGTGTCCTGCCCGATCGCGTTCCCATGGCGGTTACGGCTTGATCCCTCCGCATCCAGGGATCTGCTTCGAAGGTTTGCGCTGCCTGTAGGGCAAGCAAGCCGCGATCACGCAGCTCGCGACCCCGCGGTGTCATGGAACGATATCTGCCGGACCAAACGATCCGCCACCACGTCTGCGTGGGTCAGCGGTCCCATATGTCCGGCGCCAGGAACAATCGCCCCGATTGCGGCCGGAACGCGGGAAACGAGTTCGCGGGCGATGAGCCGCGTCGGAACTGGTGCAAATTCGCCGCGCAATACCAAGACCGGAAAGCCAAATCGGGCATATTCGCTTGCTGGCGTCGATTCATGGATCAATGCGTGGAAGTCCAGGCTGGCCTTCGGCAGAAACCGCACGAGTGCAGCCTGAAGTTCCGGCTTCATCGCGGCGAAGATGCCGGCCCCATCCCAGTAGTCGATGAAATGAGCTGTCGCGGTCAGGTAACTGCCGTTGATCAGGCCGTCATGGACGGTGCCTGCGATCGCCAAGACTTCGCCGAGCGCCTCGTGGCCCTCACAGTCCAGCTCGCGCAGCAGGTGAAAGGCAGACGGCTCATAAAGCGAGAGGCTGGCCAGCCGGTCTGGACGCATCGCCGCTATATGCAGGGCCAATCCACCACCATAGGAATGGCCAACAAGATGCACAGGCCCGTCATGGTGGTCGATCATCTCCAGGATACCGGCGGCTTCGTCGGTCAGATGGAAAGCGCCGGCACCAGTCCAGGTGCCGCCGCCCGGCGCCCCGATCAGATCGGGTGCGATGAGCCGGTAGCTGTCATCGAGCCGCTCCGCCAGGCTGCGCCATTGCCGTCCGCTGCCGCCTGAGCAGTGCAGGGCGATGACAAGCGGTGCCTGGCACGCCCTATGCGAGACGTGGGACGTCGATGCAGCAATCATCGAGCCCCGCCCTCCTCCGCCCTCAAAAAACGCGTGCGGCGGCTGGGATCACGCCCGGCAAACGAAGTGATCCAGTTGATCTCGAAGCGGGTGATGCCGATGTCGCGCAAGATGTAGTCCGGCAACTCATAAAGCTGTCTACGGTCCCGTTGGATACGAATGAAACGCCAGACTGCGGCCAACATTGTTCCGCCAGCCCAGCGCAAACCTCGCGTTCTGGTGAGGCACAGGGATGGGTTCACCATTGCACTCATTTTGATTTTCTCCATGGTTGCGGGCGCTGACTACGGCGCCAGTGGAGCCCTTGTCGTTGTCCGCCGTGAGCTTCATCGTTGAAGGCAACGTCGATTTTTGCCGCGCTAGCGTTGTATTCGGCGGTCAGGCCGCTGCTCGGCGGGAGACGTCGAGAAACATTGCCAGGTGAGCCGCCAGCGCCTCCGCATCGCGGCCGACGCCGTCGAGGAAGCTGGAGCTTCGATGGCGCATGAAATTGAGGCCGAGCACGTAGAGTCCCGGATACGCGCAGACGCCGCCATCGTTCAGTATTTCGCCCCGGGCGTCGAACACATCCAGCTTCAGCCATGGGTATTCCCGGCGATAGCCGGTAGCCCATATGATCGTCTGGATACCTTGGTCGATGAGGTCGATTTCGGTCGCCTCGGCGCTCAGAATCAGGCTCGGAATGGAACCGGGATCGATCGAGTAGAGGCCGTCGCCGGCGGCCGCGCGGTCGATATTGGCCAGCACGCGCCTCAGCCTGCGTTCCGCCGCCATGGTCGTGTCGGCGAGATCGCCGTTGAACCGAATGCGTGTATCGCAAGCGGCAGCCGCTCGACCGACAAGACGAACGCCTTGCTCCCGAAGACCGGCAAGGTCGAGCGTCCTGCGCTCGGGTGTGCCTATCAGCTGCAGGGAGGGCTGCCGCCGTGCCGCGGTGAGATCCGGAACTTCAGCGACAGGCTTGGCAAGCATTCCCAGCCGGTCGAGCCACCACAGGATGTCGTGCCCGCGGTAAAGCCTCGGTAGGCGTGTATGACTGCCGACCGACAGGGTCACCGGGCGCCCGGAGCGATTGATCTCCTCCGCAAGTTGTATGCCGGTCGCCGAGGCCCCGGCCACGAGAACGCCACCCTGGGGCAGTTGCTGAGGATTGCGATAGTCCCGCGGCACGACCTGCCTGATCCGGGAGGAGATCTGCTTTGCTAGTGGCGGAATGCGTGGCCTGTCGCTGTATCCGGTCGCGACCACGACCGCACGTACGCTCCATTGGCCGCGATCGGTCAGCAGCCGGAAGCCTCCGTCGACCCTTTCGGTCGAAAGCACCTCCACACCGTCCTCCACCGGTGCGGTGATCGAGCACGCGTAATCCTCTAGGAACCCCACCGTCTCGGCCATTGTCATGAAGCCGTCGGGATTGGCTCCGCGATAACCGCCGCCGGGCAGGCGTGTCATCCAGTTGGGCGTCAGCAGGCGCAGCGAATCCCACCGTTCGCTGCGCCAGCGCTCAGCGATGCGGCCGCGCTCCAGCACGACGTGGTAGACCCCGCGCTCGGACAGGCACCGGCTCATGGCTAAACCCGCCTGTCCGGCGCCGATAATGGCTACGTCTGTATGCTGCATGGAATCCGCGCCTTGTAAGCAGGGGCAACAGATCGCCGGCGCCATCCTTTTCAGGACGAGGCCGGCGATATTGCTCTTGCGGACCGAAGTCAGCCTTTCACGGCAACCGAGACCGGCACGCCGTTGGTCAGCACGTCGAACACCGCGGAACGGGCGCGCGACTGCATTACGATTTCCTCGAGCTTCTCAGCCGAAGCATCGCCCTTGATCTTGAAGGAGATACGGATGCCCTGGTAGCCGTTGCGGACTTCGTTAGAGATGCCGAGGATGCCGCGAAGGTCGATGTCGCCTTCGACGGTCGATTCCACCTCATGCAGCGTCACGCCGCGCGCGGCCGCGATGTTCGCGATGCCGGCGGTGAGGCAGGAAGCAAGCGCGTGGAGGAGGTATTCGACCGGCGTCGGGCCGTTGTCTTCGCCGCACAGGACCGCCGGATGATCGCTGTCGGCCTGGTATGCCGTCACATGCGGCTGCTCGGCGCCGGCGCCGAAGAAGTTGGCCATCGTGCTGCGGCTGTGCGTGCCGGTGATCCAGCGGCTCTTGGCCCGGAACTGGAACTTGGCAAGCTCCGGCTGGCCCGCGACGGCATTGATGGTGGCCAGAAGGGTGGGCGTATTGACGCCGTTCCTCGGCTCCCGCGACGCCTTCTTAACGGAAGACTTTTCCATGACCATTGTATCGTCCTGCATGTCATTCACTCCTGGGTTCGGATGTTGCGCGACCGGGATCGCCCCGGACGGCTAAACCTCGGCCGGCAGCGTTTGACGTGCAGTGGGAACAACAGTGGGAAAACGAGAGGTTTTTTTGCGTCAGTCGTGAACAGCGCCAGATCCGCAATCAGCGAAACGGCGGGCCTTCAAACGCTTTGCTTCCTCGCGCGGTGCGATCTCCCGTAAGCGCCGAGAACGCTTCGCAACCGAAACCACAGGAGATCAGACCATGTCTCGTTCATTTGGAAAGGATACCCGCCCGTCCTCAACCGACTGGGCTGTCATAGCTCGCGGGCCAAGCAAGGCCGAGGTGCTCGCCCATATCGCGAAGATTCACACATACGCGAGCACCCTAAATCGGCCCGGCCGCGAGAAAACCACATGAGGCTTGTTGCGGCGGGAGTGCCGATCGGCCCCCCGTCGACAACACTTGTCGGGAAAATGTTTTCGGTCGACGCCCAGCTGGCCGCACACGGCATCGCGGTCCATGCCGGGGCGAAGTTTTCGACCGGAAAGACCAGCGCCGTGCGCGTCGCGACGAGCATCCTGAGCGAGGAGCACCTCGAGCACGTCGCAAATTCCCTGGCGCTGGCAGCCGACCCGGCGCGGGAAATTGTCTGAGGCAAGTCAATCGCCGTTCGGACTGCCTACTCCGCCGCCACGCCCTTCACCTCGAGATAGCTCTCCATGGAATCGTCCATCGCCTGCAGCCAGGGCGTATGGTGCAGCGGCGCCATCGTCCCGGTCATCAGCGAGCGGTAGGCGTGGTCGCGGAAGCCCATAATGTCTCCCGCCTTGTGGTGCTCCCACTCCATGAAGGTCTGATTGACAGCCTCGACATCGAAGCCGGGATAGTCGGTCTGCTCCATCAGCTCCCTGGTGTAGTCGCCCTGGAACCAGATCATCTGCTCGGCGTCTTCAAGTGTTTCTTCACGTGCCCGCCATTTCCGGCCGTGCTCGGCCATCGCTTCGGCCGACGGCAGCTTGATGCGGCCCATGATCACGTCGCGGGCGAACCAGGCCTGCGCGTCGAACATATTGAAGGTGTAGAACTGGTCCTGCATGCCAATATAGGACAGCTTCGGGTTTTTCTCCCAGACGACGCCCTCGTAGAGCCCGTCCGGCCACATACGGTTGGCGGTCTTCAGCTTCAAATCCTCGGTGAGGAACGGGAAGGAATGGAGGTAGCCGGTGCACAGGATGATGGCGTCGACGTCTTTGGTGCTGCCGTCCTTGAAATGCGCCGTCTTGCCGACGACCTTCTGCAGAAGCGGCACTTCCTTCCAGTTCTCCGGCCATTTGAAGCCCATCGGCTTCGAGCGGTAGCTGGAGGTGATCGATCTGGCGCCGTATTTGTAGCATTGCGAGCCGATGTCCTCGGCTGAATAGGAGCGGCCGATGATCAAAATGTCCTTGCCCTTGAATTCCATCGCGTCGCGGAAATCGTGGCTGTGCAGGATACGGCCGTTGAAGGTCGAAAAGCCCTCGAAATAGGGAACGTTGGGCACGGAGAAATGGCCCGAGGCGACGACGACATTGTCGAACTCTTCCGAATAGGTGACGTCGTTGGTGCGGTCATGCGCGGTGACCGTGAATTTTTTTGTCGTTTCGGAAAAGGTGACCATGCGCACCGGGCTGTTGAAGCGCACCCATTGGCGCACGCCGGATTTTTCGACGCGGCCCTTGATGTAGTCCCACAGCACGGCGCGCGGCGGATAGGAGCCGATCGGCCGGCCGAAATGCTCCTCGAAGGTGTAGTCGGCGAATTCGAGGCATTCCTTCGGCCCGTTCGACCAGAGATAGCGGTACATCGAGCCGTGCACCGGATCGCCGTGCTCGTCGAGGCCGGTGCGCCAGGTGTAGTTCCACAGGCCGCCCCAGTCGGACTGCTTTTCGAAGCAGACGATCTCGGGAATATCGGCGCCCTTGTCGGCGGCCGACTTGAAGGCCCTGAGCTGGGCCATGCCGGACGGCCCGGCTCCGATGACGGCTACACGATCTTTCATTGCGGGCCTCCCGATCTCATTTCCCTAACGAAACAAATTTCACTGACAGGACAGTAATTGCCCCTTCGATGCTGTCAACAGGGCTTGTCGCGAAACCCTCGTTTCGCCCAGCTGGATTTCCAAGCGACGCAGTAGCTCGGGCGAAATCCGGACATTGCGCAATTCGACACGGGTGGCTTGCCGTGGCAGTTGCGCTTCTGTATCGGCACCGAATATGTTCACCGTGAGTGAAATGAATCGGCAAGGTCCGGGGTGGCAACATGGCGAAAAAAGCATCCAGTCTAAAGCCCGCTGCGGCCGTCGTCGCCGCCAAAGCGAAGCCGTCGGTCGCTGCAATCGATCCGCGTAAGATACGCGCGCCGCTCACCCAGAACCCGCACGCCATTCGCGACACCCGCGAAAAGGTCCTGGAGGTCGCCATCGGCCGCGAGGTGCGGGCCTTCCGCAAGAAGCTCGGCATTACGGTGGCCGATCTGGCTGCCGCCACCGACATTTCGCTTGGCATGCTGTCGAAGATCGAGAACGGCATCACCTCGCCATCGCTGACCACGTTGCAGGCGCTGTCACGGGCGCTCGGCGTTCCCGTCACCGCATTCTTCCGCCGCTTCGAGGAAGAGCGCAGTGCCGTCTTCGTCAAGGCCGGCGAAGGCCTCGACGTCGAACGCCGCGGCACGCGCGCCGGCCACCAGTACAATCTGCTCGGCCATATCGGCTCCAACACCAGCGGCGTCGTCGTCGAACCCTATCTGATCACGCTCACCGAGGATTCCGACGTGTTCCCGACCTTCCAGCACGAAGGCATGGAATTCCTCTATATGCTCGAGGGCGAGGTGGTTTACCGGCACGGCAGCAATCTCTACCCGATGAAGCCCGGTGACAGCCTGTTCTTCGACGCCGATGCGCCGCACGGACCGGAAGTGCTGAGCGTTCTGCCGATGCGCTATCTGTCGATCATCTGCTACCCGCAGAGCGCGGGGTGAGAGCTCGATCTCCCCCTTGTGGGACCTCGTGGGGGAGATCGGCAGCTTCGCCGACGACGCCTCTTTTGCAGCGTTGGCGATTGGCGAAAGCCGAAGTGAAATCCAATCTCCCCCCTTGAGGGGGAGATGTCCGGCAGGACAGAGGGGGGCGAACCGCGATGACGCATAATCCAGTAGCCGCCAACAATCGCCGCAATGCGCGCAGGATGCGCAAGGTGATGACCGATGCCGAACTGAAGCTCTGGAACGAGATCAGGGCGCACAGGCTGATGGGACTGGGGTTTCGACGCCAGATGCCTATCGCCGGCTATATCGTCGATTTTGCATGCCCGGACAAAAAGCTGATCGTCGAACTTGATGGTTCCCAGCATGCCCAGGCCGAAGCGTCGGAATTGGACGCTGCAAGAGCCGCAAAGCTCGAAGCGCTGGGCTGGACCAGCCTTCGCTTCTGGAATGATGACGTTATCCGCGATATCAACAATGTCTGTCAGCATATCGTGATTGTGGCTGGTCAGGCTGGCGCACCGTGATCTTCGCCGAAGGGATGGGCTGACATAACGGCAAGGCCGGCGCTCTACGGCGCCCCCCTCTGCCCTGCCGGGCATCTCCCCCTCTTGGGGGGAGATTGGCAGCTTGAGAGGGCAGCGCAAATATCAGCAGGAAAAACTCAATCAGGCCCGAACCCCGGCGACGTCGCACTCCCGTCATCCAGCTTCGACAGCCATTCGACCAATGTCGCGCGATAGCGCGTCAGGCCTTTGTAGTTGGCGAGTTCGTCGGGAAGGTCGCGGATGACGCGGTGCAGGCGCCGTGCCCATTTCGGCTGCGTCACCAGCTCATCCATCTTGATCAGATAGCAGCGGATCGGGAAGACGATCGCATTCGAGCGCGGCAGCCGCCAGAAGCTCTGCAGCTCGACGCGCAGATGAACTTTTTCGCCGACGTTTTCCGGCGTCACCGTGGCGCGGTCCGGACCCCATTTGTGGTAATTTTCCGGGCTGGTATCGAGGCGCGGATTGATGGTCATCGTCCAGTTCAGCCGCCGTGCCGGCTTGCCCTGCTGGATGTTGGTGAGGAACTTCAGCGCCCGGACGAATATCCCCTTCTCATGCGCCAGCGGCACCGGCGCGTGCCATTCGAAGAAGTTCATGCCGATGTCGAAATCGAGCGACCAGTCGGCCTGGGTGGTGACCATGCCGGCATCCATCCACAGATTGCCGTCGCGCTGGTCGAGGATGCAGAAATCGCCCTGGCTCTGCCGGGTGATATATTCCATCGGCCCATAGGGCAGCGTCGAGACGTCGCCAAAGGTGAAGCTGTCGTCGATGCCGAGCGGCCGGTTGATCCAGCGCCAGCGGTCACTGTTGCGGATCAGCGTGAAATGCTCGGGATAGCCTGAAGCCTGCTGCTCCATCAAAAGCTCGAGCAGGTCCCAGCCGGCCAGCGTCATGTGCGGCAGCGACTGGCAGCGCAGCGGATCCTCGGCCAGCACCAAAGCGCGGTCCTGCATCTCGGCGACATAGTGCTCGTCGACGTCGATCAAATTCTCCAGCACACTGCCCTTCGGCCCGACGACATGCGGCTCGATGTTGACGGCATACATGTAGCTGTCTTCGTGGAACGGGAACGGGAACCGCCTGATGTGCTCGGGGCTGTTCCTGAAGGTGAAGTCGTCGCGGAACGTTTCCTTGCGAAAGGTGATGCCCAAGCTCGCCTCCTATCTTTCCAGCACCAGCGACCTGCCCTCGAAGCGCGAGACGCAGGGCATGATCTTGCAGCCTGAACGGTGGTCTTCCTCGCTCAGCCAGTGGTCGTTGTGGATGAATTTGCCGTCATGCGAAATGACGTTGGTCTCGCATTGGCCGCAGACGCCGCCGCGGCAGAGATAGGGCGGATCGACCCCGGCCGCCTCGATCGCCTCGAGGAGGCTCTGCTGCTCGTCGACACGGATTGTCTTGCCGCTGAGCGCCAGCGTCACGTCGAAGGGGGCGCCGGGCTGCGGCGCCGCGAAATGCTCGAAATGCACGGTCTCGTAAGGCCAGCCGAGCGCCGCGGCACGCTCGCGCACCCAGCCGATCATGCCGGACGGGCCGCAGACATAGAGATGCGTGCCGAGCGGCTGCGACGACAGCAGCCGGTCGAGATCGACGCGCTCGTCGCGGTCGTCGTGATAGAGCCTGACCCGGCGATCGTAGCGCTCTCTCAGCAGGTCGGCATAGGTGCCGAGCGAGGCGGTGCGGCAGGTGTAATGCAATTCGAAATTGCCGCCTTCCGCCGCCAGCTGCGCGGTCTGCGCCATGAACGGGGTGATGCCGATGCCGCCGGCCAGCATCAGATGCTTCCTGGCGCGCAGATCGAGCGAGAACAGATTGACGGGATAGCTGACCACCATCTCCGTGCCCGGCCTGACCTGCCTGTGCATGAACAGCGAGCCGCCGCGGCCGGCGTCGTCGCGGCGCACCGAGATGGTGTATTCGCGGGTGTCGAGCGGCGAGCCCATCAGCGAATAGGGATTGAGCCTAGTGCGTTCGCCATCGCGCATCTCGACGACGACATGGGCGCCGCCGGAAAAGGTCGGCAAAAGCTCGCCGTCGCGCCTGCGGAAATGAAAGCGCGTCACCAGCTCGTTGATAGGAACGACATCGCTGACGACGACATCGAGCTTGGTGGTGCCGGTGCTCATCGAAAGACCTCCTCGACCGGAGGAATTTCGCTGCGGTCCTCGGCGTTGATGCAGACGCCCTGGAAGGCGGCGAGGCGCCGCGAATAGTGATCGCGCACCAGAAGCAAGAGGCCGCAATGCGAACAGGTCGCCGGCTGCGTCGTGACATTCTCGGTGATGCCCTTGCAATGGACGCACTGCATGCGGCGCGCCAGCGAGCCGCGATGCTCGGTCTGGATCGAGGTGTGGTCGATGCCGGCTTCTAGCGCCGCCTGCATGGCCTGGCCGATCAGCCCCTCGGTGCCGGCGAGATAGAGCCTGAGGCCCATATGCGCGTTGGCCAGCGTCTGCTTCAGCCGCGGCAGGGCGCTGGCAAAGGAATGGCCGAGATAGAACTGTGCCGGCTTCAGGGCTTCGAGCGCATCGGCGTATTTGCCGTCGCGGCCGGGAATGAAGATGATGTGGGCGCCGCCGAAGAAATCCGCCGGTGCCTTGGCGGCCAGATCGGCAATCGCCAGCGCTCCCTCTGCATCCGCTATGAAAAGATGATGCTTGCCAGGCTGCGGAGACAGGGTCCCATAGACCGGGCGGCTGATGATGCTCTTCGCTGCCATACCCGCAGTATGCCTCAGCCTTTCGCCGTGCGCTTGGTCTTCTTCGGATCATCGAAAGGAAGCGGCTCGGCGATTGCGCTGATGGCGCCGCTCTTGTTGCGGATCTCGAGCCTGGTGCCCTGCACCGCGCAGTCGACGTCGAGCCGGGCAATGCCCATCGATTTTTTGACCAGCGGCGAATACATGGCGCAGGTCACCACGCCGACCTTTTTGCCGTCGCGATAGACCGGCGCGCCCTCGTCGGCCGGCTCCTTGCCTTCGAGCAGCACGCCGAAGATCTTGAAGCGCTCCTTGCCCTTGAGGCGGTAGTGCTCCTCGGCACCGCGAAAGCCCGTCTTGCCGGGGCTGACGGTGAAGTCGAGACCAAGCTCCCACAGCGTGTCGCCCGGGCCCTCGTTCTCAAACGGGTATTTCTGCGAATTGTCGTAGGGATAAAACAGCAGGTAGCTCTCGACGCGCAGCATGTCGAGCGTGGTGAAGCGGCACGGGATGATGCCGGCGCTCTTGCCCTCGTCGAGGATCCTGTCCCAGATCGTACCGGCGTCCTGGCCACGGCAGAAGATCTCGTAGCCGCGCTCGCCGGTGTAGCCGGTGCGCGAGATCATCACCGGGAAGCCGAACAACTGCGTCTGCATGTGGTGGAAATAGTTGAGGTCGCGAATGCCGGGCACATGCTTTGCCAGATAATCCACGGCTAGCGGCCCCTGCAGCGAAAGGTCGTGCAGATTGTCGTCGAAGCGCAGCGACACGTCGCGACCGACGGAAGCGCGCTGCAGCTCTTCATGGCCGGTGCCCGAGCCATGCACGACCATCCAGGAATTCGGGCCTGTGCGGTAGAGGATGCAGTCGTCGGTGAACTTGCCGGCCTCGTTGAGCATGCAGGCATAGGCCGACTTGCCGGGATAGATCTTTTCGACGTCGCGCGTCGTCGCCAGATCGATCAGGTGCGAGGCGTGCGGCCCGGTGATGTGGACCTTCTTCAAGCCGGACACGTCCATCAGGCCGGCCTTGGTGCGGATGGCGATATACTCTTCGTCGGCGTCCTTGTCGTAGGTCCAGGCGGTGCCCATGCCGCTCCAGTCCTCGAGCTTCGAGCCGAGCGCGCGATGGCGATCCGCAAGCGTCGAAAATCTCCAGGATGCCGTCATCCGCTGTCCTCCGTTCGAAAGAAACTTTTTTGCTTTCCCCTGCTCCCTGCACACAGGCGGGAGCGTTGCCTTGAATATTGACCGCAAACGCCGGGAGCCTGCAATACCCGTAAGCAAATAATTTCATTGTCAGGCAAATCCGGCGAGCCCAAACAAACGGTTAACGTCGCGTAAAATCGTCTTGACAATTCCAGAGTTCGGCCGGATTTTATGAAAAAAATTTCACTCTCTTGAAAGAGGGCAATGACCGGCCAATCCGGACCGGCGTTGAAAAAGGGGAAAGCCGATGTCCGACCTGCAACAGCGCGTGGAAGCGTTGTACCGTTCCGACGTGCGTGGATCCATGCTCCTGATCGTCTGCCTGTGGGCGACGATCCTCTTTGTCCTGTTCATGACATGGCCATACGTCCCCGACGCCGGCATCAAGCTCGTCGTCGCGGTCGCCGCCGCCGCGGTGCTGATCTTCAACACGGCCGCCATTCTGGCGATGGTCAACCACTACAAGGAAGACAAGGACTTCATCTACGGCCTCGACATCAAGAACGCCGACGCCTACCGCAACCGCAAGTCCTGAGGGGGAGACGCATGGCCCGCTATACACCGCCCGAACAGAGCAAGGCCGGACAGGTTTTCGATATCGCCGTCGTCGTGGTCGCGATTTTCGTCGCGCTGTGGCTGCCGCTGAAACTAGGTCTGGCAGGGGCGGCAAAATCCATCGACGCGCTCGACGCCAAGACGTGGGAAGCGCTCGGCCAGAACCCGACCATGGCCTCGATCTGGGAAAAGCTCGGCTACACGCCGGAAACCGCGCACGACATCATCCAGAACCGGTTCCACTACATCATCGACTGGCCGACGCTGATCATCATGGCGGCGGTGCTGATCGGCTATTTCATCTTTCTGTTCCGCGCATCAGACCGCGAATACCGCGACGTCATCGACGAAAAGTTCGGCGACAAATAGATAGGAAGCATCGTCATGTGGGTGGCACTCTCTTACGCATGCTGGGGCATCTCGATCGTGCTCGCGCTGTGGATGCTCTACGACTGGTTCAAGATCGACACGACCTATTCCGAAGAGATGCTGACCTCGTCCAGGGAAGGCGAGCTTGAAGCCGTGTCCGAAAAACACCGGATCTGAGTGGGGATTGAACGATGACGATCACGGCTGAACCAGCGGTGCAAGTGCAAGGCGACAGGGTTTCACTGCTCAGGGTGCTCGGCCCCGCCCATGTCTGGGCGCTCGGCGTCGGTATCGTTCTGGTCGGCGAATTCACCGGCTGGAATTTCGCGGCGGACAAGGGCGGCGCGCTGGCGGCGCTGATCGTCTGCTGGATCGTCGGCCTGCTCTACACCTCGGTCGCGATGATCGATTCCGAGGTGACCTCGACGGTCGCTGCCGCCGGCGGCCAATATGCCCAGGCCAAGCACATTGTCGGGCCGCTGATGGCCTTCAACGTCGCGCTTTTCCTGGTCTTTGCCTATACCATGCTCGAAGTGTCGGACGCGATCCTGCTCGGCGACACGATCGTCGCCAAAGCCGGCGTCGAGGGCCTCAACCACAATTCCTTCATCGCCGCGACCATCGTCGTGCTGGCATGGCTGAACTATCGCGGCGTGCTGATGACGCTTAACGTCAACTTCGTCATCACCGCCATCGCCTATGTCTCGATCATCATCCTGTTCTTCTCGGTCAGCCCGTGGACGCAAGGCGCCGTGCTCAAGCTGAACGAGTTGGTGACCCCGGGCAACGCCCTGCCCTATGGCTGGATCGGCGTCATCGCCGCCTTCCAGTTCGGCATCTGGTACTACCTCGGCATCGAGGGCACCACGCAGGCCGCCGAGGAAGTGCGCTCGCCGGCGCGCTCGCTGCCCTACGGCACGATGGCCGGCATGATCACGCTTCTGATCGCCGCCGCCATGACCTGGTATGTCTGCGCCTCGCTGATGCCCTGGGAATATCTCGGCATCACCTATTATCCGCTGTGGGACGCGGGCAAGCTGACCGGCAGTGCGCTGCTGGAAAACCTGTTGTTCATCGCGACGCTGCTTGCCGCGCTCGCCTCCGCCAATGGCTGCATCAACGACGCCGCGCGCGCCTGGTTTTCGCTCGGCCGCGACCGCTATCTGCCGACCTGGTTCTCGGCGGTGCATCCGAAATACCGCACGCCCTACCGCTCGATCCTGTTCCTGCTGCCGATCGCGCTCGCCTTCGCCTTCATCGCCGACCTCAACCAGGCGATCACCTTCTCGATCCTGTCGGGCGTGCTGCAATACACCTTCATGAGCATCAACATCATCATGTTCAGGAAAAAGTGGCCGCTCGGCTCGATCCGCCGCGGCTACACCCATCCGTTCCATCCGCTGCCGGCTATCGTCTTGTTCTGCCTTTGCGTGGTCACCTTCTTTGCGATCTTCCTCGGCTTCGGCTCGCAGCTGATCGCCATGGTCGCCTTCTACTTCCTGATCTCGCTGTGGTTCCACTTCTACCGCTACAAATTCGTACGCCGTGGCGCCCAGTTCACCATGCCGTGGCCGAAACCGCAGGGCTACTGACGGCGCGCCCGGTCTGGGCGGGCATTTGCGTGACGAGGTGCGTTAGGTGATCTCAGCATTGCTCGCCGGGGCGGTTGCCCTGGCTCTCGTCCTCCATATAGCCTGGCTTGCGCGGGCCAGCCGCGCCAAGGCTTCGACCGGGCTTGCCGCTGACGAAGCCGGCGTCCGCGCCGTCATCTCCGACGCGGCCAACGTCTCGGACGGCACTGCCGGCGTCGTTACCTTCGCCGGCTCGTGGAACGGCCGGCGGGTGCAGGTGCGGACCATCGTCGACACGCTGGCGATCAGGAAGCTGCCGGCGCGCTGGCTGAGCGTTTCGATCACCGAAAAGGTCGCGATACCAGGCACTTTCGATATGATGATGCGGCCAGGATCGCCGACGACTTTTTCCAATTTCGATCATCTCGTCCATCCGCTGCCGAAGGCGGCGGGGTTTCCGGCCGAAGCGATGCTGCGGAGCGACCGCAAGGGCGTGCGCTTCCCCGAAGCCGTCATCGCCGGCCACCTCGATGTCTTTGCCGAGGAGCGCGCCAAGGAATTGCTGATCACGCCGAACGGCGTGCGCATCGTCTGGCTGCTGGCCGAGGCCGAGCGGGCGCGCTACGGCGTATTCCGGCAAGCCGAATTCGGCACGGTCAGGCTCGATCCGGTGCTGATCGAGAGGCTGCTGTCGTCGGCTTCGGCGCTGCGCGATGCCATCAATCAAAGCGAACGGCAAGCGGCATGACCAGCCAGATCACCACCTCCCCGGCACCACCGAGCCCCTATCTGGTTCTGGGCGCTGCGATCGTCTTGCCGGCAAGCGGGCATGTCGTGCTCGGCGTGCCGGTGCGCGGCCTGCAATTCCTGTTCTTCATGGTGATCCTCGCCTGGGTCACCGCCAAGATCGCGCCGCCAGACGCCAGCTTCGTCGGACGCCATGCCGGCGGCTTCCTGATCTATGCCCTGTCGATCCTGGATGCCTACAAGATCGCCCGCATCCGCTATGCCAAATGGGTTCACAATGGCGGCCAGCGCAGCGATAGTGCGGCCGGCGGCGCCTCAGCCGATATATAACGACAGGAAAATTTTTTTCATACCAATTGAATTCCCGGGACTCATTCGATACATCTCGGAGGGAACAAACTCGCGGAGGCTGACATGTGCGGAATCGTCGGACTGTTTTTGAAGGACAAGTCGCTCGAGCCCCAGCTTGGCGCGATGCTGTCGGAGATGCTGATCTCGCTCAGCGATCGCGGTCCCGACAGCGCCGGCATCGCCATCTATGGCGCGCCCTCCAGTGAAGCCAAGATCACCATCCAGTCGGCCAAGCCGGAGCGCGATTTCCGCGGCCTCGACGCCGAACTCGCCAAGGCAATCGGCGCGCCGGTGAGCATTGCTGCGAAGTCGACCCATGCCGTGGTCCGGACGACGCCTGCCAAGATCGACGAAGCGCGCGAGACGATCCAGGCGCTGCGCCCCGACATCCGCATCATGGGCGCCGGCGACGTCGTCGAAATCTACAAGGAAGTCGGCTTGCCCGAAGCGGTCGTCGACCGTTTCGGCGTCCGCGAGATGACCGGCACGCACGGCATCGGCCATACCCGAATGGCGACCGAATCGGCGGTGACGACGATGGGCGCGCATCCGTTCTCGACCGGCGCCGACCAGTGCCTGGTGCATAATGGCTCGCTGTCCAACCACAACAATGTCCGCCGCGAGCTGATCCGCGAAGGCATGACATTCGAGACTGAGAACGACACCGAGGTCGCTGCCGCCTATCTCTCCTCGCAGATGGCGCATGGCAAGAATCTAGGCGAGGCGCTGGAAGGCACGCTGAGCGATCTCGACGGGTTTTTCACCTTCGTCGTCGGCACCAAGAACGGCTTCGGCGTGGTGCGCGACCCGATCGCCTGCAAGCCCGCCGTAATGGCCGAAACCGACCAGTATGTCGCCTTCGGCTCGGAATATCGTGCGCTCACCAAACTGCCAGGCATAGACAATGCGAAGGTCTGGGAACCCGAGCCCGCAACCGTCTATTTCTGGGAGCATTGAACCAATGCCGGCAATCAATCTCTCCAAGGCGGCTCGCGAGCCGGGCCATGCGTCACGGGTCTTTGACCTGGCCGAAATGTCGCTGCGCGAGCTCAACCAGGCGCTGCACGATCTGGCGCCCGGTTCGAACGAGACCGCCTGGGAGGTGCTCCACCCGCGAGGCAGCCATTCGGTCGCCGTCGGCGTCGACCAGCCGGTCGCCATCGATGTGCGCGGCAGCGTCGGCTATTATTGCGGCGGCATGAACGACGGCGGCACCATCACCGTGCATGGCTCGGCCGGGCCCGGCGTCGGCGAGAACATGATGTCCGGCCAGATCGTCGTCAAAGGCGATGCCAGCCAGTATGCCGGCGCCACCGGCCGGGGCGGCTTGCTCGTCATCGAAGGCAACGCGTCGTCGCGCTGCGGCATCTCGATGAAAGGCATCGACATCGTCGTCCATGGCAATATCGGCCACATGTCGGCCTTCATGGCGCAGTCCGGCAACCTCGTGGTGCTGGGCGACGCCGGCGATGCGCTCGGCGATTCCATTTACGAGGCGCGGCTTTTCGTGCGCGGCAAGGTCGAAAGCCTCGGCGCCGACTGCATCGCCAAGGAGATGCGGCCCGAGCATCTCGAATTGCTGCAAGGCTTGCTCGACCGCGCCGGCGTGACCGGCGTCAAGGCGGCGGAGTTCAAGCGTTATGGCTCGGCTCGTACCCTCTACAATTTCAATATCGACAACGCCGACGCGTATTGAGGCTCAATGACCTATCGCAACCCGCCGACGACGCCGCGCAAATCCGCGACCTTCGACGACTACACGCTTTCCGAGATCCGCCGCGCCGCGGCGACCGGCATCTATGACATCCGCGGCGCCGGCGCCAAGCGCAAGCTGCCGCATTTCGACGACCTTCTGTTCCTCGGTGCTTCGATCTCGCGCTATCCGCTCGAAGGCTATCGCGAGCGCTGCGACACCAGCGTCGTGCTCGGCTCGCGCTATGCGAAAAAACCGATCGAATTGAAAATCCCGATCACCATTGCCGGCATGAGCTTCGGCTCGCTGTCCGGCCCGGCGAAGGAAGCGCTCGGCCGTGGCGCGACGCTGTCGGGCACCTCCACGACCACCGGCGACGGCGGCATGACCGAGGAAGAGCGCGGCCATTCGAAGACGCTGGTCTACCAGTATCTGCCGTCGCGCTACGGCATGAACCCGCGCGATCTGCGCCGTGCCGACGCGATCGAGGTTGTCGTCGGCCAGGGCGCCAAGCCAGGCGGCGGCGGCATGCTGCTCGGCCAGAAGATCTCCGACCGCGTCGCCGAAATGCGCACGCTGCCGAAAGGCATCGACCAGCGCTCGGCCTCGCGCCACCCCGACTGGACCGGGCCGGACGACCTCGAGATCAAGATCCTCGAACTGCGCGAGATCACCGACTGGGAAAAGCCGATCTACGTCAAGGTCGGCGGCGCGCGGCCCTATTATGATACCGCGCTTGCGGTGAAATCGGGCGCCGATGTCGTCGTCGTCGACGGCATGCAGGGCGGCACTGCGGCGACCCAGGAAGTGTTCATTGAAAATGTCGGCCAGCCGACGCTTGCCTGCATCAGGCCGGCGGTGCAGGCGCTGCAGGATCTCGGCATGCACCGCAAGGTGCAGCTGATCGTCTCGGGCGGCATACGCAACGGCGCCGACGTCGCCAAGGCGCTGGCGCTCGGCGTCGACGCGGTGTCGATCGGCACGGCAGCGCTTGTCGCGCTCGGCGACAACGACCCGCGCTGGGAAGCGGAATACAACGAGCTCGGCACCACCGCCGGCGCCTATGACGACTGGCATGAGGGCCGCGACCCGGCCGGCATCACCACGCAGGATCCCGAGCTAATGAAACGGGTCGATCCGATTGCGGCCGGGCGACGGCTGGCGAACTATCTTAAGGTGATGACACTTGAGGCTCAGACAATCGCGCGCGCCTGCGGCAAGAACAGCCTGCACAATCTCGAGCCCGAGGATCTTGTGGCCTTGACGATCGAAGCCGCCGCCATGGCCGGCGTGCCGCTGGCCGGCACCAACTGGATACCGGGCAAGAACGGCTTCTAAGACAAACCAAATGCCAGTAAGCGAGGAACTATAATGGGGAACGATCTCGCCGCCTTCGCCAAGGAGAAGGGCGTCAAATATTTCATGATATCCTACACCGACCTGTTCGGTGGGCAACGCGCCAAGCTGGTGCCGGCGCAGGCGATCGCCGACATGCAGCGGGACGGTGCCGGCTTTGCCGGCTTTGCCACCTGGCTCGACCTGACGCCGGCGCATCCCGACATGCTGGCGGTGCCGGATCCGGCCTCGGTGATCCAGTTGCCTTGGAAGCCGGAGGTCGCCTGGGTCGCCGCCAACTGCATCATGGACGACAAATCGGTCGAGCAGGCGCCGCGCAACACGCTGAAGCGGTTGATCGCGGAGGCCGCTGGCGACGGCATGCACATCAAGACCGGCGTCGAGGCCGAATTCTTCCTGATCTCGCCGGATGGCAAGACGATTTCCGACGAATATGACACGGCGTCGAAGCCCTGCTACGACCAGCAGGCGGTTATGCGCCGCTACGACGTGATCGCCGAGATCTGCGACCACATGCTGGCGCTCGGCTGGGGCGCCTACCAGAACGACCACGAGGACGCCAACGGCCAGTTCGAGATGAACTGGGCCTTCGACGATGCGCTGGCGACCGCCGACAAGCATTCCTTCTTCAAATTCATGGTGAAATCGGTCGCCGAAAAGCACGGCCTGCGCGCAACCTTCATGCCTAAACCCTTCCAGGGCCTGACCGGCAATGGCTGCCATGCGCATATCTCGGTGTGGGACAAAGACGGCAAGACCAATGTCTTTGCCGATAATGCGATGGAGCTCGGCCTGTCGGCCAAGGGCAGGAATTTCCTCGGCGGCATCATGAAACATGCGTCCGCGCTTGCCGCCATCACCAACCCGACGGTCAATTCCTACAAGCGCATCAACGCACCGCGCACCATCTCCGGCGCCACCTGGGCGCCGAACACGGTGACCTGGACCGGCAACAACCGCACCCACATGGTGCGCGTACCCGGCCCCGGCCGCTTCGAGCTGCGCCTGCCCGACGGCGCGGCAAACCCCTATCTGCTGCAGGCGGTGATCATCGCCGCCGGGCTCGACGGTGTCCGCTCGAAGGCCGATCCGGGCCGGCGCTACGACATCGACATGTACCAGTTCGGCCATACGGTCGAAGGGGCGCCGAAGCTGCCGCTCAACCTGCTCGACGCATTGCGCGAGTTCGACAACGACAAATCGCTCAAGACGGCGCTGGGTGAGGAATTCTCGTCGGCCTATCTAAAGCTCAAGCAGCAGGAATGGAATTCCTATGCTTCCCACTTCACCCAGTGGGAGCGCGACCACACGCTCGACATCTGATCCGGAATTGTTGCACGCCCGACGCGAAACAGGTTCATGAAATACTCGATCTTCTCCCTCGCCCGGGCGGCATTTTCCGGCCACAAGAACTGGCAGCGCACCTGGCGCGACGCCAGCCCAAAGAGCCACTACGACGTGGTGATCATCGGCGGCGGCGGCCATGGCCTGGCGACGGCATGGTTCCTCGCCAGCGAATACGGCATCAGGAATGTCGCCGTGCTGGAAAAGGGCTGGATCGGCTCCGGCAATGCCGGCCGCAACACCACCATCATCCGCTCCAATTACGGGCTGCCCGGCAATACCGGCTTCTACGAGCTGTCGATGAAGCTGTGGGAGCGGATGGAGCAGGACCTCAACTACAACACCATGGTCAGCCAGCGCGGCGTCATCAACCTCTACCATTCGGACGCGCAACGCGACGCCTATGCGCGGCGCGGCAACACCATGCGCATCAACGGCATCGACGCCGAGCTGCTCGATCTGGCGGCGGTCAGGAAGATGATGCCGTTCCTGAACTTCGATAACGCACGTTTCCCGGTGCAGGGCGGGCTTTTGCAGCGGCGCGGCGGCACGGCGCGCCACGACGCCGTGGTCTGGGGCTATGCGCATGCGGCGAGCGCGCTCGGCGTCGACATCATCCAGAACTGCGAGGTGACCGGTTTTGTCCGCGACGCCAACGGCAAGGTGACCGGTGTCGAGACGAGCCGCGGCAGGATCGGTGCAGGCAAGGTCGGCATGGCCGTCGCCGGCTCCTCGTCGCGCGTCGCGGCGATGGCCGGCCTGCGGCTGCCGATCGAAAGCCATGTGCTGCAGGCCTTCGTCTCCGAGGCGATCAAGCCGCTGATCCCCAATGTCATGACCTTCGGCGCCGGGCATTTCTACGTCAGCCAGTCCGACAAGGGCGGCCTGGTCTTCGGCGGCGATATAGACGGCTACAATTCCTATGCCCAGCGCGGCAATCTGCCCGTCATGGAAGACGTCTGCGAAGGCGGCATGGCGCTGATGCCGATGATCGGCCGGATACGGCTGCTGCGTCAGTGGGGCGGCATCATGGACATGTCGATGGACGGCTCGCCGATCATCGACAAAACACCGGTCGACGGGCTCTATCTCAACGCCGGCTGGTGCTATGGCGGCTTCAAGGCGACGCCCGGCTCCGGCCTGGTCTTTGCCCATCTGCTGGCGCGCGACGAGCCGCACAAGGAGGCTGCCCGCTTTCGCCTCGACCGCTTCCGGCGAGGTGCGATGATCGACGAAAAGGGCCAGGGCGCCCAACCGAACCTGCATTGAAGGCTGGCTGAAGAAGCATGCGCATTGTCTGTCCCTTCTGCGGCGAACGCGAACTCGGCGAGTTCACCTATCTGGGCGACGCCAAGCCGGTGCGTCCGGCCGCCGGCGCCACCGAAGACGAGGTCTTCGACTACGTCTATCTGCGCGACAACTTCGCCGGGCCGATGAGCGAATACTGGTACCATGGCGGCGGCTGCCGGGCCTGGCTGAAGGTCGCCCGCAACACGCTGACGCATGAGATTTCGGCGGTGGAACCGGCTGCAGGCGTTGGTGCCGCCGAGGTTGGGCCCTGATGGTTGGGCCCGCGCAGACACACCGGCTGGAGAGCGGCGGTCTCATCGATCGCGCCGCGCCGCTGGCCTTCCGCTTCGACGGCAAGAGCTTTGCCGGCTCCCAGGGCGACACGCTGGCCTCGGCGCTGATCGCCAACGGCGTCAAGCTGGTCGGCCGCTCGTTCAAATACCATCGGCCGCGCGGCATCCTGACCGCTGGTTCGGAGGAGCCCAACGCGCTGGTCGAACTGCGCAGCGGAGCGCGGCGCGAGCCGAACACCAAGGCGACCACGGCCGAACTCTATGACGGGCTCGAAGCCGCCAGCCAGAACCGCTGGCCGTCGCTGCGCCACGACCTGATGGCGGTCAATCAGCTGTTCGCGCCGATCTTCGTCGCCGGCTTCTACTACAAGACCTTCATGTGGCCGGCGAAATTCTGGGAAACGATCTACGAGCCAACGATTCGCCGCGCCGCCGGCCTCGGCCGCGCTGCAGGCGTCGCCGATCCCGACCATTACGACAAGGCGTGGGCGCATTGCGACGTGCTGATCGCCGGGTCCGGCCCGGCCGGGCTGGCTGCGGCACTGGCGGCCGGGCGCGGCGGCGCCCGCGTCATCCTGTGCGAGGAAGATTTTGCGCTTGGCGGCCGTCTGCTCGCCGACGGCGGCATGATCGACGGCGCGCCGGCGGCCGAATGGATTACGCGCACGCTGGCCGAACTCGCCGCACTGCCCGATGTACGCATCATGACCCGCACGACATTGTTCGGCGTCTATGATGGCGGCACCTATGGCGCCATCGAGCGGGTCAACGACCACCTGCCCTCTCCGCCCGAGCACCAGGTGCGCCAGCGGCTGTGGCGGATCGTGGCCAAGCGCTGCGTCGTCGCCGCCGGCGCCATCGAGCGGCCGATCGTCTTTGCCGGTAACGACACGCCGGGCGTGATGATGGCTTCGGCTATGCGGACCTATGTCGCGCGCTACGCGGTTACCCCTGCCAAGAGGATCGCGCTGTTCACCAACAATGAGGATGGCTGGCGCACGGTCGAGACCGCGCTTGGCGCCGGTTTGCAAATCGCGGCGGTCGTCGATGCGCGCCCGGACGTCTCCGCCGCGCATCGCGCGCTTGCCGCCAAAGGCGGCTTTGCCGTGCTCAACGGCTCGGTCACCGGGGTCGAAGGCGGCAAGGACGGGGTCCGGAAAATCGTGGTGGCGCTGACCGGCGGCGCACGGGCGGAAGTCGAAGCCGACGGGCTTGCCGTGTCCGGCGGCTGGAATCCGGCGGTCGGGCTGACCTCCTATCATCGCAGCCGGCCGAAATGGCAGGACGATATCGCAGCCTTCGTGCCGGATGGCGCGCCGCCCGGCATGGTGGCCGTCGGCGCCGCCAACGGCGCCTTCGGACTTGGCGACTGCCTGCGCCAGGGCTTTGCCGCGGGTGCTGCGGCAGCGCAGAGTGCTGGACGCAGCGGCAATGCCGGCACATCGCCGGTCGCCGACAGCGAGGCGTTTTCGCTGACGCCGCTTTGGTATGTGGCCGGCAAAGGGAAAGCCTTCGTCGATTACCAGCATGATGTCACCGCGTCCGACATCGAACTGGCGCAGCGCGAAGGTTTCGAATCGGTCGAGCATCTCAAGCGCTATACGACGCTCGGCATGGCCACCGACCAGGGCAAGACCTCGAACGTCGCCGGTCTCGCCATCATGGCTACGTTGTCAGGCAAGTCCATTCCCGAGACCGGCACGACGATCTACCGCCCGCCCTATGTGCCGGTCGCCATCGGCGCCTTCGCCGGCCATCATCGCGACGAAGACTTCCATGCGACGAGGCTGACGCCGTCGCATCACTGGGCAGCCGAACAGGGCGCGGTGTTCGTCGACACCGGCCTGTGGAAGCGCGCGCAATGGTATCCGCGCGCCGGCGAAAAGGACTGGCTGGAATCGGTCACCCGCGAGGTCAAGGCGGTGCGCTCCGGCGTCGGCTTCTGCGATGTCTCGACGCTCGGCAAGATCGACGTGCACGGCCCGGATGCCGGCGCCTTTCTCGACCGCGTCTACATCAACACCTTCTCCAATCTCGCCGTCGGTAAAGCCCGCTACGGGCTGATGCTGCGCGAGGACGGCATCGTCCATGACGACGGCACGACGTCACGGCTGGCCGAGGACCACTATTTCCTGACCACCACCACCGCCAAGGCCGGGCTGGTGATGCAGCATCTCGAATTCTGCCGGCAGGTGCTGTTCCCCGAATTCGACGTGCAGCTGACATCCGTCTCCGATCAATGGGCACAGTTCTCGATCGCCGGGCCGAAGACCCGGGACCTGCTTCGGGAAATGGTCGATCCGGCGGAGGATTTGTCGAACGAGGGCTTTCCCTTCATGGGGGCGCGGGAAGTCGCGCTTCGCGGTGGCATCAAGGCGCGGCTGTTCCGCATCTCATTTTCGGGCGAAATGGCGTTCGAGATTTCGGTTCCCGCCCGCTATGGCGAGGCGCTGGTGCGCAATTTGATGCTGGCCGGCAAGCCATTCGGCGTTACGCCCTACGGCACCGAGGCGCTCGGCGTCATGCGCATCGAAAAGGGCCATGTCGCCGGCCCGGAGCTGAACGGCACGACGACCGCCGCCGACCTCGGGTTGGGCAAGATGATGTCCAGCAAGAAAGATTTCATTGGCCGCGTCATGGCCGGGCGCGAGGCGCTGATTGCGCCGGACCGCCAGGTCGTGGTCGGCATCAAGCCGGTCGACAAGACGCGCCGCCTGCGTTCCGGCGCGCATATCATCCCGAAGGGCGAGACGCCCGGTCCCGACAACGACCAGGGCTATGTCACCTCGGTCTGCTTTTCGCCGGTGCTCGACCAGTGGATCGGGCTTGGGCAGGTCGAGCGCGGCCGCGAGCGCATCGGCGAGATCGTCCATGCGCACGATCCGCTGCGCGGCGAAGATTACGATGTCGAGCTGTGCAGTCCCGTCTTCTACGATCCGGATGGAGGGCGCCAGCGTGGCTGAGTTTTCCTGGATTGCCCGCAGTCCGCTGGAGAAAGCGCTTGTTGTCGGCGGCTATGGCGCGCGCGGCACGGCGGCCGGCGTATCGCTCACCGAGATCCGCAATTTCGACCTGATCCAGGTGATGGCGCGGCGCGGCAAAGCGGCAGAACTGGCGAAGGCCGCCGAAACCCGCTTCGGCGTTGCCGCCCCGGAAACGCCCAAGGCGACCCGAGCTCCCGACGCTACGCTGATCTGGTCGGGACCGGATCAGTTCCTGGTCCTGTCCAATGGCGGCAAGCACGCGAGCGAACCGCTGAGCCAGGCGTTTGCGCAATCCGCCTCGTTGTCCGACCAGTCGCATGCCCGCGCGCTGATCAGCGTTTCCGGAGAAAAGGCGCGCGCGATGCTGGCCAAACTGTCGTCGCTAGACCTGCACCCCGCGGCGTTCCCGGCCGGCACCGCTGCGGCGACCTCGGTCGATCACACCAGCATCAATCTCTGGCGCGGCAATGACCGGCCGGACGGACAGGCGGTGTTCAATCTTCTGGTGTTCGCCACCTTCGCGGAAAGCCTGTGGCATACGATGCTGGACGCTGCCGCCGAGTATGGCGTCGAGATCGGGCATTCCGAGGAATTGGGGTAGGATTGTGCGCCACCTTCCCTTCTCCCCCTGTGGGAGAAGGTGGCCGAGCGAAGCTCGGTCGGATGAGGGGTGCTCCAGCTTGGCTATGACGGCACTCCGTCCAACACCCCTCAACCGTCTCGGCGCTGCGCGCCGATCCACCTTCTCCCACAAGGGGAGAAGGAAGAGGCGCGCGCGCCGCCTTCACTTGCCAACTCCGGCTCTTCTATCCTATTCTTCCCGCTAAAATAATTTCACACACAGGCAAACTTGTTTCTCGAAACCAAGGTTGAGATGAGCCAGTCGCCCTACCCCGCCGTCGTCGCCGGACCGCCCCGGCCGAGCCTGATCCTGCGGCCAGGCCAGATCGCGTTGCCGGCCGGGATGGAGCGCTACTCGGTTCAGGGCAATGGCGCGGTGCTGATCGAGGTCGAGGCCGGCGACATTGTCACCGTGCGCGATGTCGAGGGCGGGCAGGCCTGCGAGCTGCTGGCATGGGACAGCAGCGACGCGACCGATCCCGGGATTCTCGGCGAGAAATCGAACAGCAATGCCGCCGGCATCAAGGCGCTGCTGGCCGAAGGCGACGACAGCCTCGCATCCTTGCGCCGGGGGCTCGAGCGGCGCCAGGTGCAGCTCGACCCGGCGAAGGCGGTTCGCGTTTTCGGCGACGCCACCCCTGCCGGTACCGAACAGACTTTTACCGTCGCCCGCGATGGGTCGATGCTGATTGCCGCGCCCGGCGGGCCGATGCTGGTCGACGGCCACGATACGGCGACGCCGCTTAGCGTCATCGTCCGCCGCGCCACCATCCGCCCTGCGGCGAAATCCAGGCTTGCCGACCCGCTGGCCGATCCCGTGCTCGACCTGCGCGTCCATTCGGCGACGGCGGAGGCCTACTTCGTCAAGGCGGGCGACTATCTGCAGATCATCGATGTCGACGGGCGCCAATGCACCGACTTCCAGTGCTTTTCGGCGCGCAAGCTGGACAAGGGCCGCGATCATCCGCTCGACGTGACGACGACGCGCACGCTGATGGGTTCGAGCTATCCGATGCCCGGTCTGCACTCGAAATACTACGACCAGGACATGGAGCCGCTGGTCGAGGTTGTGCAGGACACTTGCGGCCGCCACGATGCATTCGCGCTCGCCTGCGCGGCCAAATATTACGACGACATCGGTTATCCCGGCCATCCCAACTGCTCGGAGAATTTCAACCGCGCGCTGTCCGACAAGGGTGTCACGCCTCGCGCCGGCTGGATGGCGATCAACTTCTTCTTCAACACGGCCATCGACGCGCATGGCGTCGTGGTATCGGACGAGCCGTGGTCGCGGCCGGGCGACTATGTGCTACTCAGGGCGCTCACGGACATCGTCTGCGTCTCGTCCGCCTGCCCCGACGATACGACGCCGGCCAATGGCTGGAACCTGACCGACATCCATGTGCGAACCTATTCCGGCCAGCACAAATTCTCGCGAGCGATCGCCAGACGCATGACGCCCGATTCGGAACCGAAAATGACCCGCGAGACTGCCTTTCATTCGAGCTTTGCCAAGCACACCCGCAACTTCGTCGAGTACAAGGGCTATTGGCTGGCCAATTCCTTCGCCAAGCAAGGCCCGATCGATGAATACTGGGCCTGCCGGCAGGACGCCGTGATCATGGACCTGTCGCCGCTGCGCAAGTTCGAGGTCACCGGGCCGGACTCCGAGGCGCTGCTGCAATACACGCTGACCCGCGACATCAAGAAGCTCGGCGTCGGCCAGGTCGTCTATTCCGCCATGTGCTACGAGCATGGCGGCATGATCGACGACGGCACGCTGCTCAGGCTCGGCAAGGATAATTTCCGCTGGGTCGGCGGCGACGATCTATCCGGCGAATGGCTGCGCGAGACGGCGACAAAGCTCGGCCTCAACGTGCTGGTGCGCTCGTCGACCGACCAGATGCACAATGTTGCCGTGCAGGGGCCGAAAAGCCGCGACATCCTGCGGCAGATCATCTGGACCTCGCCGCTACAGCCGTCGATCGACGAGCTCGAATGGTTCCGTTTCGCTGTCGCCCGCATCGGCGGCGGCAACGGCATTCCGGTCGTTGTCTCGCGCACCGGTTACACCGGCGAGCTCGGCTACGAGATCTGGTGCCATCCGCGCGACGCCGGCAAGGTCTTCGATGCGATCTGGCAGGCGGGCCAGACGCACGGCCTGAAGCCGATGGGGCTGCAGGCGCTCGATATGGTGCGCATCGAGGCCGGGCTGATCTTTGCTGCTCACGAGTTTTCCGACCAGACCGACCCGTTCGAGGCCGGCATCGGCTTCACCGTACCGCTGAAGACCAAGAGCGACGATTTCATCGGCCGCGAGGCGCTGATCAGGCGCAAGGAAAACCCGCAGAAGAAGCTGGTCGGCCTCGACATCGACGCCAATGTCGCCGTCGGCCACGGCGATTGCGTGCATATCGGCCGGGCCCAGATCGGCGTCGTCACCTCCGGCATGCGTTCGCCGGTGCTGAACAAGACCATCGCGTTGGCCAGGCTCGACGTCGCGCATTCGGCGATCGGCACCGAGGTCGAGATCGGCAAGCTCGATGGTCACAGCAAGCGGCTGCCGGCGCGCGTCGTCGCCTTTGCCCATTACGACCCGCAAAAGAACAGGCCGCGCTCCTGACCGACGCTTCCTGGTTCTTCCCTTCTCCCCTTGTGGGAGAAGGTGGATTGGCGCGCAGCGGCAAGACGGTTGAGGGGTGCTGGACGAAGTGCGGTTTTGCCAAGCTGGAACACCCCTTGTGTCTCTCGAATCATGCAGGATTGGGCTGGCGGGCGACCCGGGTCATGACCGGATCACCCGCTGCGACGGAAGCCCGTACACCCCTTGGTCT